>JBBQST010000224.1:0-7608 GCA_038213625.1 Thermoflexales bacterium | reverse complement strand
GAGATCGTGCGGCATGAAGGGCCGGGGTGCCACAATGTGCTGACCTGTCCCCGGATCGTTGAAGAAATTCCAGGCCATGATCTGGGCTTGATCGCGGCGCTTCAATTCCTTCAGCACCCGGCCGACGGCAATGCGCTCGGGCTCATAGGTGGTGTCGAAACTCGTGATGCCGGCGTCGATGCAGGTGTTGACAATCTCGAGTTGTCGATCGAAATCGATGACGGGATCATTTCCCAACTCGGCGATGAAGGAGTGGCCGCCCACGATGAGCCGGCTGAGGGTTGATTGAAGCTGAATAGGCATTAATGCGCCTTATTATCCTGCTTCAAACGCAACCTTCACCGTGTATAAATCCTGCGCAATCCCAACACACAGCGCTTCAATCTCGGCCGTCGGCACCAGCATATCTGGCACCATGATCGTCATGCACCCGGCCGCATGCGCCGCGCGAACGCCATTGAACGAATCCTCCAACGCTACACAAGCGCCGGGCGCCTGCTTCAAGCGCGAGGCCGCTTCCAGGTAGACATCGGGGTTCGGCTTGTTGCGTTGCACCTGATCGCGGCCCACAACTGCGACAAAGCGATGCCGCAAGCCTGCAAGCTCAAGCTGATGCTCGGCTTCGGCCGTCTTCATCGATGTGGCCACCGCCAGCGGCATGTCCAGCGAGTGGAGATGGTGGACCAACTCGGCCGCACCTGCTTTCAACGGCGCACCCTGGGCAAAAGTTTTCGCCAGCCGTTCGCCAGCCAGTTGCAATACTGCTTCAGCCGGAAAGTCTGGGCCGAAATCCTGGGTGAGGCGATTGTGCAGTTCCTGCCCCAACAAGCCGATCAGCGACACCAGATATTCGCGTGAGAGTGGATGGCCGACTTGCGCGCCGGCCTCGGTCATGGCCGCGATGTAGATTGGGATGGTGTCGATCAGGAGGCCGTCCATGTCGAAGATGACGGCCTGGGGTGTTTGAGGGAATTGCATATGGGCACTGGCCGTAGCTGTTTAATCCGGCGTGATGAACCGCTCCAGCGCGGCCCGCATCTCCGGGTCAACCTCATCCTCGGTGACAACGTTCGTCCGGATGGCCACGGCCAGCGCGCCATCGAGCGATCCCATCCAGTACCACTTGTAGAGTTCGCGCGCCGTCTTGTCGTGAAACGTGTGAATCTTTTCGGTGAGTTCGACCGGGCTCAAGCGAGCGCTGCGCCACTCGGCAAATCCAGCATCGAGCTGGTGCAGGGCGCGGCCCAACTCTCGCTCATACGCCGTCTCGCCGAGGGTGCGCATGAGTTGCTTCACGCGCTTGGTGTAGTGCTGGCCGATGAATTCGCTCATGATGTTTAGATTGTCGTGCGCGAATCCGCTATGTCAATCGGCCGCAACACCTGTTTAGCCGCAGCTATTTCTGTTTGTTCGCACGATACGCCTCAATCGCGGCCTGTGTCGTGACCCAATTCCGGCCCTGCTTCTTGGCCGTCAGTCGGCCCAGCCGTGCCAACAGACTCAAATACTCCTGGCTATACGGCGTGCCTTTCGCCGCCTCCGCCAAAGACATCCAGCGCTCGGCCATCGCCGGTCGCTTGGTGACGGTGCGGCCAGCCTCAACCGACATCCGCAAACTACGCTCGCATGCGCGTGCAATGAAGTTGATCAGCCCTTTGGGATTGCCGCCATCGGCATCGCTCAGCACCTTGTAGTATTGCCGCCGGTTAATTTTCTCGATGATGGCCGCAGGATAGCCGTCTTTGAACAGCAACAAATTCAGCAGCAAACGGCCCGTTCGCCCATTCCCATCAATAAACGGGTGAATGGCGACAAACTGGTGGTGCGCTCGCGCGGCCCGCTCAATGGGATGCAGCTTCGACGCTTCCTTGCCCGCTATCCAGTGCATCAAGTCATTCATCAGCGCCGGCACCTGCCACGACTCCGGCGGCACCTGCCTTGCACCCGCGATTCTGACGGCCACCTGGCGATATTGGCCGGCATGGTCATCGTCGATCTTGGTCAACACCAGTTGATGCAGTTGGCGAATCTCGTGCGCGGTGAGGGGCGAAGCGCCGCTGGCCAGCCGCTCTACAAAGTCGATGGCCTCGCGGTGATTGATGACTTCAAAGTGCTCGCGCAGCGATTTGCCGCCGATGGTGAGGCCGTGCTCCAGAATCAGTTGCGTCTCGCGCAGCGTCAGCGTGCTGCCTTCGATGGCATTCGAGTTGTAGATCCACTCGATGTTGATCTGCTCGCGCAGCTTGGCAACAGCGGCTTGGGGCAGTGGCCACAGCGCATCCAGCTCAGACTTGAGTTGGGTGAGCCGGTTGAGGAGCCGCGTTTCAATCACGGGGGGATTATATCGGATAAGGGATTTGGGGCCGATACGATATATCAATTTTGTGGCTATGAACTAAGAGCGTAGATACGCCACAAGATTAACCCGCCACCACACCGGCCTCAACCATCGCCTTCTCAATCGCTACGGCTATTCGAAAGTCGGTATTGCGTAATGGTAGGGGCGTCCGGCGGACGCCCTCCTCAGAGTCGACTTGCACACTCCCGATGATTTGTGCAGGATTTCCGCCAGGGCGTCCGGCGGACGCTCCTGCGACAAGGTCGTGCAAACGACAGCTCATACCCTGTCAAGCGACTTTCGAATTGCCCTACTCAATCGCAGCCTCTTTGACACCCTGCTTTTATAGGCTCTCGATCAATTTTGAAATATCCGGCTGATTCTCCAACGCCGCTAAATCTTCGCGAAGTCCCTGACCGATGTAAGCTCGAATCAGTGGTTGGTAGCCGCTAAATCCACGATGTGGGGCAACTCGCTTCAAATCTTCGATCACATCTTCGGGCATTCGAATCGTGATCGAGGTCATGGCACGGTCTTTACTCAGCCGCTCTTTCAGCTTATTGATTTTCATAGCGTGTCGCAATTCTGAGTCGACATTCCACTTTTAACTGAGTGAGACTGGTTAAGTGAGGTTTTGCTCGCCCCGTGCCCTCAGCCAGCTTTGGAACGATGCTGAATTTTCGCCCGACCGGCGTCCTAGCAATATCCCTCGAACATCGATGTCCTCGTCCAACTCTGGCCAATGGAGTGCATTCCCTTGAATCTCAAAATGATTACGTTCCACATTAGTGGCATGGACCAGACGCGGATACCAATCCAGCGGCACCTTAATCTCACGCCGATCATCAAGAATAATCGTCAGACTATTCTCATTGATCTTAACAGTCTGAATTTCGGGCCGCAATAGATCGGCTTCAGCCAGTTGTGCCGCCGCAGTGTTCTTGCCACTTGTCCCAAATTGCACGGTCATTGTCGATGATGATTCGTTCAATTTCTCCTAGCTCCTTGTTGCTAAATCCTCGGTTGAATGCCATTTCCACAGGATCAAGCCAGAACTTTGCCTCATTTCGATCTCGGCGAATATGAACATGAATTGGCTCTTTACAATCAAAGGACACAAAAGACAAACGATATGGGCCAGAAATCAGTACTGTTGGCATGGATGATTCTTGTTTCAGCACATCATCAGCAGCATACACAGTGCGCAGTTTTGAAAATGCATTTGTGACGAGTCAATCACTTATTGCTTCCGAATTTAGCATCAAGCCATCTGAGCAATGATTGGTCAACAAACTTCTCAAGGCTCGTCTAAGACTTGAGTCTTGGTCACTGTACATGCAGATATTCTAAACGTTAGTATTGCGTGCATAAATGCGGCACTACACCCCTTCCCCAAACACAACCCCCCGCTCGGCCAACGCCGCCCTTACCGCCTCCGCATGCTCCCCCGCCACAATCGCCAGCGGCTTGCTCGCGCCTTCAATCGCGCTCAGCCACGGCCCAATCTCCGGGTCATTGGCCAGGTTGGTCAGCACCTCAAAGGTGGACAGTTCCAGCAGGATCACCGTTTTCAGCGAGGCTTCGCCGAAGAAGCCGCCCCACTTGCGCACCAGCCGCTCCACTGCCGTCGGCACCGCCTCCACGTTCAAATCCGACAGCACGGCCAGAATCTGCTCCACGCTCTCGCCGGCGTTGATGCTCACGCGCACTGAGCTGGGTGTGATCGCCCACTTGCCCTTCGCATCCACCTCGGCAAACTGGGCCAGCTGACCCAGCACCCAGATGCTGGGCGTCAATTGGGTAAACGTCAGGCCGATGCGTTGCACCCCGTCGCCCGTGTCGTCGGCCAACGCTTCCAGCCGAATCGCTTGCAACTCTTGCGGCATGGTTGCTGGCGTTGGAGTTGTCACCGTGGCATCGGTGGTCGCCGGCTCCAGCGGCATCCAGCCCGCCGTGCGCAAGGCCGCGACCAATGCCTTCGCCTCACCCTTTTGCACAATCGCAAAGTGGTTGCCCAGGTTGCGCGGCTCGAACTCGCCAATCGCCTCGTGGGTCTGGGTCTGCGATTCCTCATCGGCAAACTGCACCACGATGGCGTTGCGGTGAATCGTGATGCGCTGGTGCTGGAGCTGCCACTCTTCCAAGGTGCGGCGCACATTGTTGGCCACCGGCGCGCCCTGATGCTGCTCCAGAAACGCCATCACGCGCGAAGCATCCCAACCCTGTTGCTGGCCGCGATACAGCGACTCGCGGGTCAGTTGATACACAATCGCCAGATCGCCGCCCTGAACATCGGCAAAGCGATCCAGGTCGATCAGCACCAGATCGTTGATCGGCTCCATGGCCAATATGGTGAAGTTGGGCTGCACCACCAGCCGGCCACCGCTCTCCACAAACGCGGGTTGCTCGCCGATGCCCAGCAGCCACGCGCCGGTGTCGGTCAGCCGGTAGGATGTCGGCATGGCGTGCTCGCCAGTCTGGTCGCCGGTGGTGTAACCCAGCTCCACCAGCCCCATCCAGTGCAGCGGCCCGGTCAAAATCTCGACAATGAAGCCCTGTTCCACCAGCGTCCAGCCCATCGCCTCGTCGCGCACAGCCGGGAAGGCGATGTTGTAAGGGTTGGCACTGATCGAGCTGTAGGGCGTGTAATAGCTGCTGTAGCCCTTGCGTTTGCTGCGCGGGAATAGAAACTCGTAGTGCTGCCGGCGCATCTGCCCAATCAGCGAGTTCGTGCTCACCCATTCATCGGCGTGGCCGGCCACCAGCCGCGCCATCATGCGCAGCAACACATCGCGCGCCGCGGCCATCTCGGGGGCTGCTTCCTGGCCCATGTCGCGCTTGGAGTCATAGCCCTGTTTGTCCAACGGCAGACGGCCCAGCTCGTTCCACGCGCCGCTATAGCGCCAGGTGTCAAACACTTTTTTGATGCGCTCGGCTATCGGCAAGGTCAACAGTTGGCTCTCTTCGCGCACGGCCACAAATGGCTCGCCGCCCAACCCCTCAAACTCGTCCAGCGCCGTCAAAATCCGGCGCATGAACCACAGCAATGGGTTCGATGGCTCATCGTTGGCAACATTGATAGGCAGGTTCAGCGCGGTCAAAAAGGTCTTGAAGTTGGCCTTGTAAATCCAGCCCTGCGCGGTGAAGGCCAGCTCTTTCTGCTTGCGCGCGTGCCGCCAATATCGGCTCAGATCGCGCTGAAACTGGAACGCCGACGAGGCCAGCACCACATCCGGCGTGTTGGCTTTCTGGCGGGCCGGCTGCGCAAAATCGGGGTTGTGCTCCAGGTGCTGCATTACCGATTCGGGGATGAACAGGGTGTCGGCCGGAGCCAGACCCAACTGCCAGAAATAGCCGCGCTGCGAGTCGCGCGAGAAGATCAATCCAAAGCAGGTCGCCCGCGCAATCACATCTTCAAAATGAGGCGTGTCCTGGTAATCCGGCGCAACCTGTTGCTGGGCCGGCAACCGATTCAGCAACATCGGCGCGCCCTGAGCTTTGAGTTGGTTAAAAATAGTGTCGGCCAGCGCGGTGCCACCCAGATGCACCAATGCCCGCAGCGCCGCCAGCTCCACCGCCCCCATAAACTTCAGCGCATAGGCCACACCATTGGCCGTGCCCAGCGTCTTCTTCAGCGCCGTAATGGCGGCCACCCGATTGCCTGGTCCCACGCCACCCTTCTGACTGCCAGCCCCATTCGCGCCCGAAAACGGCGCAATCCGATGCGCCAGCGCAATCGCCGTCAACGCATCGTTACTATATTGATTGAGAATGTCGACCCAGTTCATATTTAAGAAGTCATTAGTCGTTAGTCATTAGTAGCAGAACGAAACCACTAGAGTTCTTGACTAATCACTAAAAACTAACGACTAATAACTAACTACTTTCCCCCGGCGTATATCCCTTCTCCTGCATCTCTTCCAGCAATGTGTCCACGGCCTCGGCCCGCAGCACCACGGCGCGCGGCGAGATCTGGTAGACGATGTGTTGCTTCAGGCTGGTGTTCAGGCTGAGCTCGCGCACGGCCAGGTCATCGGCCAGCTCCAGCACGGCCAGCGCCGGATACACCCGCACGCGGCCATGCCGGCGCGCAATGAGTTTGAACTGCGCGCTCAGGGCTTTGCTCAGGCTGAGTTTGGCCTGCTTGAATCGCTGCGTCACCTCATCCAGCGTAATGCCGCGCGAGAGGGCTTGCTCGATGCTGGCGGCGGTGAACACAAAGACAAAGGGCTGGTCGCCGCGGTCGGCAATCTGGCGCACAAAGCTCACCAGCTCAGCTCGATCCGGTGCTGGAGGCACCCGCAGCGACACCTCATCCAACCACTTGATCGCCTCGGCCTGGCGCTCGGTGGGCTGGGCGGCTTCGGGCAATGCGCTGGGGGATTGACCGATCAGCCATTCACCCACCGCCGTCACCCGGAATGTGACCAGCCGTCCGGCGTCGTCGATCTGGGTTTCCACCGCTCCAAACTCGGCCAGCGAGTCGCGCAAAATGCACTCCAGCACCAGCCCAATCGTGTCGGCCCAATCCTCAAATCGCTGAGTCTCGGCTTTGCCCCGGCCATTCATGGCAAACCACCATTCGGTGCGGCTCGTGGTCGTCCACGCGCAGTCGGCGTAGAAGTCGAACAATTGCTGACGCAATGTCGCCCAATCCAGCCACTTGCCGGCTGGCACGCCGATCAATACGCGAGTCACGTATCGCCGCAACGCGCACCACTCGGCTGCCATTTGGGTCGGGGTCAGGTTGCGCGCGCCGATCGCGCGCATCACCTGAAACGGCTCGGCCACCTTGGCTGCTCGCTGAATCTGCATGGCCCCGCGAATCTCCAGCCCGGCCATGATGTGCTCGCACCAGGCCGTCCAGGCCCGGCGCAGTTTCATCTCGTTCGACAGCCCAAACCACTCTTCGATCGCGCCCATATTTGCCAGCGCAATCTGGTCCGGCCCTGGCTGTTGAATCAGTTGCAGCGCGCATGCAATCGCCAGAATCAGCTCACACTGGCTTTCGGTCAGTCCGGTCTGGGTCTCGATCAAGGTCGCGCCTTTGGGTGTGAACGGCGGCAACACCGGCACCTCAATGCCCACCGATGGGTCTGGCACCCAACCGGGCCGCGAGTTCAGCACCCGCTCTGCGGCATCGGCATCGTGTTCCCACTGTTGCAGCCAATGCGTCTGGCGCGCCTTGGCATGCGGCTTGAGCGGTGGCCGCAACGCCACGCCGGCCTGCAAGACCGTGGTGAGGAAGGATTCGAAAGCGTCTAGGAAAT
>JBBQST010000223.1:0-7613 GCA_038213625.1 Thermoflexales bacterium | reverse complement strand
AATATTTGCCGGTGGATGAGCGGCATCCGGTGAACCCGGTGGACATCAACGGCATTCACAAGGTGGCCGGCGAGAGCTACTACAAGCTGTATGGCAAGGTATATGGCCTGAACTGTTGTGTGCTGCGGCTGACCAACACCTATGGGCCGCGCATGCGGGTGAAGGATGAGCGCCAGACTTTTTTGGGCGTGTGGCTGCGCCGGCTGATCGCGGGCGAGCCGATTCTGATCTACGGCGAGGGCACGCAACTGCGCGATTTGAACTATGTCGATGACGTAGTCGATGCGATGCTGCTGGCCGCCACGCGCCCCGCGGCCATCGGCCAGACGTTTAATCTCGGTTCGCAGGAAGTGGTGTCGCTGGAAGCCCTAGCCAAACTGATGGTCGAGCTAAACGGCCGCGGCACCTACGAGAAAATTCCATTCCCGGCCGAGCGCAAAAAAATCGACATCGGCGATTACTACTCCTCGTTCGAGCTGATTCATGACCAACTGGGCTGGACCCCGAAAACATCCCTGGCGCAGGGGCTGGCAGCGACCCTGGCGTTTTATCATGCGCACCGGCAACAGTATTGGTGAGCCAAGGCAAGTGCCAGCATTTGAGAATGCGCCCTAAACGCTGTCTACAGTTTTCAATTTGTTGCCACAGAAGTAGATTAAGGAGATCTATGAAATTCAATGTAATCCGCACCAGCCTGTTGGCCGCTATGCTCATGTTGACTCAAGCAGGCACGGCCGCACCCGTGGCCCAGGCTCAGGGCGTTGCGCCACCGGCGCGGCGGCTGTTCTTTGTGCGCGGCACCGACACGTTGACCCAAACGGGCGTGCTGCAATCCGGCGGCGCAGACCGCTATGTCATGAAGTTGCAGCGCAACCAGATCATGAGTGTGGGCGTGCGTTCGCCTCGCAACAACGTCATCTTGATTGTGTGGGGGCAGGACGGCACCGTGTTGATGTCGGACCATGCCGGCAGCCCCAATTGGGAAGGCACTACGCCGTCGAATCAGGACTACTACTTTGATGTGCGCGCCGTGGCAGGCACCTCGGCCAACTACACCCTCACGGCCTATGCCCGCCCGACGGATTCAGGGCCGGCGGTTCCGATTCCCACCCTCAAACGCATCTCATTTGCGCCGGGTGCGGTGTCGGCCACAGTGGTGGATAAAGTGGGCGCGGGTGGCAGGACTGAATATGTGTTGAGGGCCAATCGTGGGCAACGCATGGCAGTGAATGTGGTGCGCGTTTCGGGGCCACAGGCGGTTCTGTCGGTGGTGGGGGCCGATGGCACCGTGTTGTTGTCGACGATGCCGGGGGCCAGTGGTTTCAGTGGAGTGTTGCCGGCCAGCCAGGATTACTACTTGAAGATTTCTGGCGGCAGACAGGCCAGCGCTTTCCGGCTCACCGTCAGCGTGGTTCGCTAGAGCGGGTGGCTAATTGGTGTCCGAAAATGAACCCACCCCCAGCCCCTCCCAAAAGGAGGGGAGAGCGGAATCCCCCTCCCTTTGGGAGGGGTTAGGGGTGGGTCATCCATCGCATGCCATCTCGCAAGCTGCTCTAATAGGACGCGGCTGATGCGCTACAGTGGCGCTCCAAAACAATTCGCTTGACGGAGTACATGAACATCGACATCGCAACTGACAATCCCGCTTTCCCGTCTATACCAGTCTCACAAGCAGACCCATTGGCCGGCTATCTGGCCCATCAGGTCGAGATTGATGCCGCCATTGCGCGCGTGTTGTCATCGGGCAGTTATTTGCTGGGCGAGGAGACGCGGGCGTTTGAGGCAGAGTTTGCGCACTTCGTTGAGCCTGATGCAGGTGGCCAGCAGGTGAACCACGGCGTGGCCGTGGCCAACGGCACCGATGCGTTGCGGCTGGCGTTGCAGGCGTGTGGGGTGGGGCAGGCCGCTGGTGACATCATTGGCGCTGACGAGGTCATTGCGCCCTCATTCACAGCCACGGCAACCATTGCCGCCATTTGCCAGAGTGGCGCAACCCCGGTATTTGCCGATATCGATCTGGCGACGTATACGCTCGACCCGCAATGTGTGCGAGCGGCGCTGACTCCGCGCACCAAAGCCATCGTGGCTGTGCATTTGTATGGCCACCCCGCGCCGCTGGCCGAGTTACAGGCCATTGCCGCTGAACACGGGTTGCACCTGATCGAAGATTGTGCCCAGGCGCATGGGGCCACATGGGCGGGCAAACCTGTGGGTAGCGTGGGCAACGCGGCCGCGTTCAGCTTCTATCCCACCAAGAACCTGGCCGCATTGGGAGATGCCGGCATGATCGTGACTCATGATGCCCGGGTTGCCGAGCAGGCGCGCCTCTTGCGCATGTATGGCTGGCGGCAGCGCTACGTCAGTGACATTGAGGGCTGGAACAGCCGCATGGACGAGTTGCAGGCCGCGATCTTGCGGGTGAAACTGCGGCACCTGCCGGAGGAGAACGCGCGCCGGCAGGCCATTGCCCGCTATTACCTGGAGCAATTGGCGGACCTGCCGATTGGGTTGCCGGTGACGTTGGATACATGCACGCACGTGTATCATCAGTTCGTCATTCGCAGCGCTCAGCGGGATGCGTTGGCGGCGGCGCTCAAGCAGCAACACATCGCCACAGCCATTCACTACCCCGTGCCGGTGCATTTGCAGCCGGCCTATGCCCACCACACGCGCGGCCGTCTGCCACACAGCGAACAGGCCGCGCGTGAAGTGTTGTCGTTGCCGGCGTATCCACAACTGGCCGATGCGCAGGTGGAGCGTGTGGCCGCTGCGGTCCGAGACTTCTTCAATCTCATACATTAAGGGGCGGCTGGTCGCTAGCGGCTAGCTGCTAGCCGCCAACCGCCAGCCACTAACAACCATGGATGTACAGGAATACGAGCGCATGTTTGCCGTCGAGGACACGATGTGGTGGTATGTGGGCATGCGCGAGATTGTGTCGGCGTGGCTGGGGCCACGGCGGACGCACCGCACCGGACAGCGCATCCTGGATGCCGGGTGTGGCACCGGCGCCAACCTGATTGCCCTGGAAAATTATGGGGCGCTGACGGCGGTGGATCTGGCCCCACAGGCCTTGCAACTGGCGGCGCGGCGCGGCACGCATCCATTGGGTCAGGCCTCGATTACCCAACTGCCCTTTGCATCGGGCAGTTTTGATGGGGTGTTTTCGGCCGATGTGTTGGTGATGCTGACCCCGGCGCAAAGCGCGCAGGCCCTGGGCGAGTTTGCGCGGGTGTTGAAGCCGGGCGGCTGGCTGTATGTGCGCACGGCCGCCTACGACTGGTTGCGCGGCCATCACGATGATGCGTGGAGCACCCAGCATCGCTACACCGCGCCCGAACTCATTGCGCAACTGACCCAGGCCGGGTTGAAGCCGGTGCGAGTGAGCTATGCCAATACATTGCTGTTTCCGGTGGCCGCGGCCAAGCGCATGTTGGAACGGGTCATGCCGCCGGCCAGCGCATCCGATACAGAATTGCCCAGCCCATGGGTGAACCGTTTGTTAACCCAAGTCCTTAAATTTGAAGCTAAACTACTACGGCGTTCGAATCTTCCATTCGGCCTGAGCGTGATGGCGCTGGCCAACAAGCGCGACGTCTAAATCCCCAACCATGAAGTTACCCAGCGTTACCACTGTTTTTCCCGCCTATAACGATGCCGGCACCATTCCCAGCATGGTGATCTGTGCCATGCGCACCCTGCCGTTGATCACCGATGACTATGAGGTGGTGGTGGTGAATGATGGCAGCCGCGACCACACGGCCGAGGTGCTCGACGAACTGGCGCGCCTGTATCCCCGGCACTTGCGCGTCATTCATCACCCTCAGAACCGCGGCTATGGCGGCGCTCTGCGCACGGGGTTTATGGCCGCCGAGAAAGAGTGGGTGTTTTACACCGACGGCGATGCGCAATATGACGCGCGCGAAATGACGCGGCTGGCCGATGCATGGTCGGCCGAGGTCGAGGCCGGCCGATCGGTTCAAGTGGTTAACGGCTACAAAATCTCTCGATCCGACCCGGTGTATCGCACCATAATTGGCCGGGTGTATCACCACGTGGTGCGGTTGATGTTTGGCTTCAAGCTGCGCGATGTGGATTGCGATTTTCGGCTGATTCAGCGCGAGTTATTTTCGAAGGTGCAGCTCGAATCGCGATCCGGCACCATCTGTTTAGAGATGGTGAAGAAGTTCCAGGACCTGGGATGTCGCTTTGTCGAGGTGCCGGTGAACCATTACCATCGCGCCTACGGCCGCTCGCAATTCTTTAACTTTCGCCGGGTGTGGCGCACGGGTGTGGATGTGCTTCGGCTGTGGATGAAACTGGTGGTGCGCAAGGAACATCTGCAAATGGCTTCACCCAGCCTGACCAGCGCGATTGGTGCAGATGGCCCGACACCCGCTGCGGCCAAAGACATGGGCGTGAGGGAGATCTAACATGATCCGCTTGCCGCTCAACCGTGCAAGCCCAACAGACGCTTACGCCCCCACATCGCTGCACCGGCGCGCATTTGCGATCATCCTGCTGGGGTTTGCGGTATTGGTGTTTGCCTACAGCGTGATTGTGCCGGTCTGGGAGGCACCCGACGAGCCCGGCCATTTTAGCTACGCCGTGCATCTGCGCGAGACTGGCACGCTGCCCAATCAGCTCGACCGTTCGCCGATCGATACCTCGCACCATCCCCCCTTGTATTACCTGTTGGCCGCACTCGTCATTGCGCCGGTGGATTTGAGCAATACAAGTGGCCGCTTCCGAGCCAACCACGATTTTGTGTGGGCGGGCAACGGCGGCACGGCTGCCAACGCAGGCCGGCATGGCACGGCCGAGACCTTCCCGTATCAGGGCTATTCACTGGCACTGCACCTGATGCGCTGGTTATCCGCGCTCATGGCCATCGGCACGGTGTGTTTCACCATGCGCATCGGCTGGCTGCTCTTTCCCGCTCAAAGATGGGTGGGATTGCTGGCCAGCGCACTGGTGGGATTTAACCCGCAATTTGTGTTCATCAGCGCCGCCGCCATGAACGACAACCTGCTGATTCTGGCCGCCACCCTGATCCTGTGGCAAACCCTGCGCGCGCTGCAACAGCCAGACCGGGCCGGCCCCTGGGTTGGGTTGGGGGTGCTGCTGGCCGTTGCCACCCTGTCCAAAATTAATGGGGTCCTGTTTGTAAGTGTGGTGGGCATTGCCACCCTTTTTAGCCTTGTCCAGCATAGATCGGCCCGGCTGTGGGTGATGCACATGGTGTGGGTGGGCGTGCCGCTGGTGATATTGGCCGGCTGGTGGTTTGTGCGCAATGCCGTCTTGTATGGCGAGCTGTTGGGCACGGCCGTGCACGAGCAGCGTTATAGCGCTGCCATGCGCGCGTTGCCGCTGAATGTCGATGGCTACCTGAACGTATTGAATATTCAAAACTGGTCGTTCTGGGGCGCATTTGGCTGGCTCACCGTCGGCGTGCCGCAACGCACGCCCTATACCGTGGCCTGGGTGTTCGTGTTGGTCGGCGCGTTGCTGGCCCTCATCTTCCTGTGGCGTCGGCGTACCAGTCTGACCTTCGTGCAGAAGGCCGCCTTGCTACTGAGCCTGATTGCAATTGCGATGCAGGAATTGCTGTTGCTGCGTGAAAATAATTTATTCACCACCGTGACCCAGGGGCGCTATCTATTTCCCATCATCGCTCCGGCCATGCTGATCGTGGCGTGGGGCTGGATGAGTCTGATCCCGGCTGCGGCGCGAGCGTTGGCCTCGTCGGCGATTGCGGCAACGTTTGCCGGCGCTGCGGTGTGGGTGTTGCTGTTCATCATTGCGCCAGCCTATCCTCGCATTCCGTTGCCCAAGCACCAGTTGTGGCTGATGCCGCAGCAAACCACAGCCATATTCGATGGGCAATTTGCATTGCGCGCCTACGAAATACAGCGCCTGCCGAAAAGCCGGCACTTGCGAGTGCGTTTATATTGGCAATCTGTGGCACAGCCGCGCGCCAATTATTCGGTGTTTGTGCATGTGCTGGATGCACAGGGCCAGACGATTGCGCAACACGATGCGGTGCCGGGCGCGAGCAAAGGCTTTCTGCCCCTGGACTGGGCTCCGGAGGATATCGTGGCAGATGATTGGATGGTGCAAATGCCGCCGCTGAATCCGGGCCATCGCTATCGGCTGCGGGTGGGAATGTATGACTACACCACAGGCCAGCGGCTTGGCGTCAGTGATGGATTAACCCTGATACCCATGGGCGACTTCATCGTGTTGCCGACCGAAATCTCATTCAGTTAGGGGTATTGCCCAGACCCTGATTCTTTTGGACAGCATTGACATTCGCTACCTGACTGATTGGGCAGTTACACACCGGTCACTTTTCACTAGAACCAATCTATTTGGGGCTAGCCATATTTATTAACCCGGATGGCGCATTTTTGAAGGTTGAGTAAAAATGTAGGTGGGGAAAGAAATTGCACGGGGCTCCATTTGCTTGTGCGATGAATAAGGGGGGGAAATATGCGCTCACGCCTTCAGCGGTTTGATCGACGGACGCTCTATTGCATTGTCACGCGCCAGTTTGTCGCGCACGCACTCGCGGCCTGCCAACCACACATCACGCCCAGAGATACCGACCTCATTCGCGGCATTTTGCTCCGTAATGTTGCCTTGCGCCGGGTCAGCGGCAAGCTGTCGCAGCTTGGCATCGTGGACCCAAAGCTCTGGTTGTGGCACTATGCCCAGACGATTTTTGCGTGTTACACCACCGAACACGACATCTGGCGCACCTGGCAACACACCGGCCGACACCACGAAGTGAATGCTGTTTTGGAAGCCATCCTGGATGAGCACTATCCTGAAAAGGGACCCAGGTCGCTCGGCGATGCACGACTCGAAATTCTGGCCTCGGCATTTATGCTCAGCCTGGGTCAGGTGGATGCCTATCCTTTTGATCTATCCCTGCGCGACTGGCTGACCGAGATTGTGCACGACTGCGTGTGGGCCTGGCGGCGGGGGGAGATTTATGCCACACACGCCGGAGCGCTGCGCCGTGAAGTCTGCCACGAAGACGATTCGTTGATGTGGGCGATGGCGGCCCAATCCTTCGAGAGCAGCCCACACTTGTGGGACGACTCCATCGATTTTCAGCGCCGCATCGCGGCCCTGTCGCTGGAGGACCAGACCATCCTGAAATTGAGGCTGAAGGGCAAACGGCCAGAGCAGATTGCCGAATACGTTCAACTGAAACCCAAGACCATCTACAACAAGTTGACCCAACTGCAACGTCGTTTGCTGGATGAGTGAAACCATGATGAACACTGAACACACACGAGAAGCCGGCACGTCTGACCACACATCCACGATTGCCATTTGCCTGAACACCTCCGACGTGCTCGACACCTATTTGGGCGAGCCGGTAGAGCGGGGCGGGGTGCCGGGCGAGAAGATGCCGGCCGATCCGTACCGGTCGGCGTCGGGTCGGGCGCTCAATGAAACCTCGGGGCCACGTTTGCTGGATGCAGATCTGGTGTGGATGGACGGCAAAGAAATCTGGTTTGAGCTGGTGATGCAGCCGTTACTGACCAGGCGCGAAATTACATTGGTGTGCTGTCTGGCTGCCGACTGGGATTTGCCGCAGC
>JBBQST010000222.1:0-7653 GCA_038213625.1 Thermoflexales bacterium | reverse complement strand
AGCGGCAAATCGCTCATTTATCAATTAGCCGGGTTGTTGTTGCCAGGAAGCACGGTGGTGTTCTCGCCGCTGGTCTCGCTGATGAAAGATCAGGTCGACAGCATGGTGCGGCGCGATATTCCGGCCACCTTCATCAACTCGTCGCTGGACCTGACCGAGCAAAACCGGCGATTGCGCGATTATGCGGCCGGCAAATACAAGATCGTGCTGGTGGCACCGGAGCGCTTGCGCAGCGCCAACTTTCAGGCCGCCATCGCCAGCAATCCCATCAGCCTGATGGTGATCGATGAGGCGCACTGTCTCTCGCAATGGGGCCACGATTTTCGGCCCGACTATTTGCGGATTGCCGATGCGCGCCGCGAGTGGAAGCCCGCCGTCACCCTCGCCCTCACCGCCACGGCCACGCCGCGCGCACAAGGCGACATTGTGGATTTGCTGGGCCTGCAGGATGCCACTCAACTGATCCTCGGCTTCAACCGGCCCAACCTCACCCTCGAAGTGATTCCCACACCCGACCAGGCCACCCGCCTGCAACGGCTGCGCGACCTGTTGAAAACAGTTGAAGGCGAGGAAAAGAGCGGCGGCATCATTTACACCACCACGCGCAAGGATGCCGAGGAGGTGGCCGCGTTCGTGCGCGACCGCTGCGGCTTGCAGGCCCAGCACTATCATGCCGCGCTCGACCCGGTGACCCGCGCCCGTGTGCAAGACCTGTTTCTGGCCGGCGACCTACCCATCGTAGTGGCAACGAATGCGTTTGGCATGGGCATCGACCGGCCGGATGTGCGCTTTGTCATCCACTACGGCATGCCAGGCTCGCTGGAGGCGTATTACCAGGAGGCCGGCCGTGGTGGACGCGATGGGTTGCCGGCTCGCGCCACGCTGCTGTATTCGTCGCGGGATGCGATGTTGCACGAGCACTTCATCGAGAACGAATCGCCGGAATATGCCGACCTGACCAAGGTGCACGCGTTACAAACCCAGGACAACGAGATCAGCAGCGAAGTGATTGCCCAGCGTACCGGCTTGAAAGAGGGCAAAGCGCGGGTGGCGGCCGAGCTGATTGCGCTGTCCAAGCAACAGGGCAACTTTGCCGAGGGCGGCTTGCGCGCGCTGGCGAACCAGATGGAGGGACGCCGCCAACACAAGCGCATGTTGCTGCGCAAGATGGTGGAGTATGCCCAAACCGAAGGGTGCCGCCGCCGGCTGATGCTGGACTACTTTGGCGACACCGGGCCGGCCGATGCGCCGGTGTGCTGCGACAACTGCCTTGCGAAAGAGGCGCCGGCCTCGACCCAGACCCTGCGCGCCGCCGAGACCCAGGCCGAGCGGGCCGCGCTGATCGTGCTGGACACCGTGGCGTTGCTGAAGGCGCGGGGGCAGGAGTTGGGCAAAGGCAAGCTGGCCCAGGTGCTCAAAGGCTCGGCATCCGAGGACGTGGCGCGTTACCTGCAAAACAACCGCAACGCTGCCAAGTTTGCGGCACTGCGCCTGACCGAGATCGAGTCCTTGATTACCCAACTCATCGCGGCGCAATATTTGAAAGCGGCTGGAGCCGAGCGCCCCACCCTGCAACTGAGCACATTGGGTGCCATGGCTCTGAAGGCGCGCGCCGCCATCGACGTGACCTTGAGCCCAGTGCGGCCGGAGAAAATTGCGGTGGCGCAAAAGCAGCGCGAAGTGGGTGGCACGGTGCTGATGACCAAAGAGCTGTTGCAGCAAGGTTTGCCACCCGAGCACATCGCCGCCGAGCGCGGCCTGACGCTGGGCACGATCTACGCCCACTGCGCCCAGATCATTGCCGAGGGCAGCGTATCGGTGGAGCGAGTGGTGCCCAAAGACGTGTTGGCCCAGATTCGCGCGGCCATCCAGCACGTGGGCGCGGCCGATGCCCTCTCGCCCATCAAAGCCATGCTGCCCGACGACATCGACTACGGCGTGATTCGCTGCGTGGCCGAGGACTGGAAGCGCACGCATCAGAATGAGCCGGTTCAAAGCGAGCCGCTGTCTGCCCAGGAAGAAGCGCTATTTGAGCAATTGCGCGCATGGCGCATGGAGCGCGCCCGGGCCGGCAATGTGCCACCCTATGTCGTCTTTCACGACCGGACTCTGGAGGCGATGGTGCGGATAAAACCGAGCACGAATGAAGAATTGCTGGCCGTGCCAGGCGTGGGGCCGGCCAAGGTGGAGCGCTACGGGGCCGAGGTGTTGCGCATGCTGACAGGCGAAACGTCCTCGTCACACAGCGAAGCCGCTTAGTTGCGCACAGGGTCTTACCCGTGTGCAAATGCTTCGCTTCTACCCTTACTCTTTCGCAAGTATCTTTTCCTCAATAGACCGGCTCTTCCTGCCAGAACATGCTGTCGGTGCAGATCGGCAGTGAGCTACAGGGCATGTTGTATGTGCTGGATGAGCCGAGCATCGGGTTACACCCACGCAACAACGCCAGGATGATTCGCACGTTGAAGCAACTGCGCGACATCGGCAACACCGTCATCGTGGTCGAGCACGACGAGGCGACTATGCGCGCAGCCGATCACATCATCGAGATTGGGCCGGGGCCGGGTGTGCATGACCGATATTCAACAGCTGCTCGATGCATTGCGCCGGCTGGTGGATGCCGGCAACAGCGTCGTGGTCATCGAACATCACCTCGATGTGATCAAGACATCTGACTGGGTGATTGACCTGGGGCCGGAGGGCGGCAAGCACGGCGGCATTGTGGTGGCCCAGGGCACGCCGGAGGATGTGGCGGGCTGCGAAGGCAGCTACACCGGGCAGTTTTTGAGGGCCGCGCTTCGCCTCAACACGTAATATTTGTGCATGTTCCTCTAAACGAACTGGATATTCCCAAAACCCATTTGACATTCACGCTCAGACTTTTATAGTCGGGTATCCATGGGTTTCTCATGACTCAATTCCCTAAATTTTTTGAGTCATGGGTTAATCAATCCAACTTCATCCAGTCAGAAAGAGTTCCAAGATGAAAATGAGCAAAAATAATTTCCCCAAATCCCTTGCACGCATGCTCGCGGTGCCGATGATTGCGGCCTTGCTGGCCGCGTGCGCAGCACCCCCAGCGGCTGCACCCTCGGCCCCCCAACCCGCTGCCACAGCCCCAGCGGCCGAGGCCACAGCCGCGCCTGAGGCCACCACCGCGGGTGGGGCAACCGCTGCCCCGGCAGCCACTACGGCACCCGCCGCAGCAGACACCGCCACACCCGCGCCACCCGCGCCAACACCCGATCCCGGCAAGCTCACCTATTGGGGTGGCTTGATCTTCTCCGACGCCGCCAACAATATGCTGGTGGAGCGCATCCAGGCCTGGGGCGCAGAAAAGGGCGTTGAAGTCGATGTGGTCATGATCAACCAGAACGAGACTCAGCAAAAGGTGGCCGCGGCCGTGGAAGCCGGCGCGCTGCCCGACGCGCTCGACATGGGCACGGGCCTGATGCAACTGCTGGCCAAGAACGGCCAGCTCGAAGGCTTGGACGATACATTCAAAGCCATCGGTGATGCGCACGGCGGCTGGCTGGATTCGGCCGCCACATCAGTGGACCCAGCCAAATATGGTGGCAAGGTGTTCGGTATTCCGTTCGGCCTGAGCGGCAACCTGCTCAACCGGCGCGATGATTTGCTGGCGGCCAAGGGGTTTGCCGAGCCGCCCAAGACATGGGAAGAGCTGGGCGAGATGGCCGTGGCCGTCAACGACCCGCCCAAGGTGTTCGGTGCCGGCCTGGCGCTGAGCAACGTCGGCGACGGCAACCTGACCGAACTGATGTTGCAGGGCTGGGGCGGCCGGATTGCCGATGACACCGGCAAGACCTGCACCCTCGACAGCAAAGAGACTCGCGACTTCCTGACCTGGATCACCGAGCTGTACAAGAAGGGCGTGTTCCCGCCCGGCGCAACCACCTGGGATGGTGCCGGCGACAATGCCGCGTATCTGGCCGGCCAGGCCGCGTTCATTGCCAACCCCGGCAGCGTGTATCTCAATATCAAAACCAACGACCCCGAGTTACTCGCCGCCAGCAAGTACTCCGGTTTGCCCGGTGGCCCCAAGATGACGTTGCAGCCCTATGGCCCGAACGTCCGCGTCATTCCCACATCGAGCACCAAGAAGGATCTGGCCAAGGATCTGCTGATGTATCTGGCCGACGACGCGTTCATGACGGAGTATTACCTGAACGCGATCTATGGGCCAGTGCTCAAGAGCCAGATCGGCTTCCCCGTGTTCAAGGAGAGCCCGGTGCACGTGGGTCTGTTGGATGTGGCCCAGAACGGCACCGCTCCCAGCTTCCCAGATGTGGACAATCCGGCTAAGGCCGAGTTCAGCTCCAACTTCCTGGTACCCAAGATGATTCAGCGCGTCATCGTCGACAACAAGACCATTGATGAAGCCGTGGCCGAGACACAGGGTGCCTGCCAGGCCATTTACGACAAATACAAGTAGCCTGAAGGGGACACGGAGACGGTGCGGCTCAGAAGCCGCGACGGGGGACGACTGACGGCCGTCTTCCGTCCTCCGTCTCCCGTCTTCCGTCTCCTATCTTCTAATGAACCCCGCCCTCCCGAAAAAAGCCTCCGGCCAGTCTCATCTGTCGCTGAAAACGCGCACGAGTGTTCTTGGTTATGCCCTTGCCGCACCCGTGGCGATCTGCCTGCTGTTGCTGGTGTTCTATCCATTTGCATTTGCCATCGGCATCAGCTTCACCGACCGCGAAATCGGCACCGTCGGCAAGTTCGTCGGTCTGGCCAACTTCCGCTATCTGGCCGGCCTGCCCAGCTTTCAAAAGACCATCACCAACACGATCGTGCTGGTCGGCAGTGTCCAAACGCTCAAGCTGGTCTTGTGCATGGGAATTGCGCTGTTGCTCAACCAGGCCATTCGCGCCCGGCAACTATGGCGCGGGCTGATCTTGCTACCGTGGGCGATGCCCTCGTTTGTGGCCTATCTCACCTGGCGGCTGATGTATTTGCCGCAGGGCGGCGCATTCAACATCATCGCGGTGGGACTCGGCTTCAACAGCATCGACTTTCTCACCCGCGATCTGGCCATGCCCAGTGTGGTGGCCGCAACGTTTTGGCGCGGCTTCCCGTTCTGGGTCATTTCGTTTTTAGCGGCGTTGCAGGCGGTGCCCGAGGAGCTGTATGAGGCCGCGGCCATCGACGGGGCCAATCGCTGGCACCGGTTTTGGAACGTCACCATTCCCAGCATTCGCCACGTCATCACGGTCATTGTCCTGCTCAGCACCATCTGGACCACCAACAGCTTCGAAAACATCTGGCTATTAACCCAGGGCGGGCCGAGTGACGCCACCATGACCTTCCCCGTGCTGGCCTACTTTGGCCTGCAAACCCTGCGCATCGGCGAAGCCTCGGCTGTGTCCGTAGCCATGTTGCCAGTGTTCACCATTTTGGCCTTCATCGGCGTCAAGCTGCTGGAGCGCAATACCGAAGATTAGTTGTTAGTCATTAGTGGTTAGTTATTAGTCGGAATCGACATAGCCAACCACCACTCGCTCGCGACCAAAAACTAACCACTAACAACTAATCACTAACAACTCTTTCTCCCCAATGCTGAACCGAATTCCTGCCGGCCAGAAGATCTTCTACTACGCGATGCTGTTGTTGATCGCGGTGATCATCCTCTTCCCGATCTACTACATGTTCACCGTGTCGCTCAAACTGCCGCGCGATATCTACCGCGATCCGTCGCTGTTGCCGCTGCGGCCAACCCTGAACAACTACGTGCTGATGTTCACCCAATATCAGTTTCTGACGAACATCCGCAACAGCTTCATCGTGGCCTCGCTGTCAACGATTGTGTCGGTGTTCATCAGTTGTCTTGCGGCCTACAGCCTGGTGCGGGTGCGCTACCCCGGCCGCAAGTGGATGGGCCGGCTGATCCTGTTCTCGTATCTCACACCGTCGTCGCTGCTGTTTATTCCACTGGCCGTGATCATCAACCGCCTACAACTGGCCAATACCTTGCAGGGGTTGATCTTTGTCTACCTGACCTTCGCCGCGCCGCTGAGCACATGGCTGCTGATGGGCTTCTTTCGCAGCGTGCCGTTTGATTTGGAAGAACAAGCCATGGTGGACGGCGCAACCCGACTTCAGGCGCTGTTTCGCATTCTGCTGCCGATTGCGGCGCCGGGATTGATCGCCGTCAGTGTGTTCACCTTCACCGGCGCATGGAACGAGCTCCTGCTCGCGCTCATCTTCACCACCTCACCCAACATCCGGACGATTCCTGTCGCGCTGCAATATCTCATCACCGGCGATGTGTTCCGCTGGAATCTCATCATGGCCGGCGCTGTGCTGGCCGCGCTGCCGGTGATGATTTTGTATTACCTCTCGCAACGCTTTGTGGTGGCCGGCATTGGGGCTGGGGCCGTGAAGGCTTAAGCAAAGCAACCGTCTTGGAGTGGAGGCTTCAGCCGACTCCCTGTTCGCGCGTCTGCGCGCCGGAGTCGGCTGAAGCCTCCATTCCGTTTTCCTACCTGCTTCCGCACATGCTGCACCCGCGTTTGCCTAAAAATGTGCCGAGTTATAGACTCTCAAACGGGATCGGTCATTCCCCAACCCCAATTTAAGAAAGGAGACACGCAATGCCAAGTTCGCAGAATAGTCAGGGTGTATCCCGACGCGAGTTCCTCCGGTATATGCAAGTCGTAGGTGTCGCGGCCTCAGCTTCAACGCTGCTGGCCGCCTGCGCACCCCCAGCCCCAGCCGCTGCTCCCCCAGCCGCTGGAAACACAGCCGCAGGCAGCGCCACCGCTGCCCCGGCCGCCGCCAGCCCGGGCGGTCTCAAGGACATCCCGCGCAACCGCACCTTCATCGCCGTGCGTGGCGGCAGTCAGGGCAAGTTTGTTGAGTGGGATCAATGGAATCCCTTCGTGCCCGTCGCCAACCACCAGTTCGCCGTTGGCCTGATGTACGAGCCGCTGGCCTTCTACAGCGCCTTTGCCGACAAGGAATACATGTGGCTGGCCGAAAGCTACAAGTACTCCGATGACTTCAAGGAGCTGACCATCAAGGTGCGCCCCGGCATCAAATGGAGCGACGGCAAAGACTTCACCGCCGATGATGTGACGTTTACCCTTAACGCGTGCAAGCAATATAACGCCAAGATTCGCTGGGGCAGCAACGTCGAGAAGGTGATGGAGAAAGCCGAAACCATCGACCCGCTGACCACCAAAGTCACCCTGAAGGTGCCGTCCCCACGGTTCTTCTGGCTGCTGACGTATCACTTCGACATCGGCGTCTACATGTTGCCCAAGCACATCTTCGAGGGCGTGGATGTGTCCACCTTCACCCACTTCGATATGGCCAAAGGCTGGCCCGTGACCACCGGCCCGTGGCGGGTGGTGCAGACCTCGCCACAGCAGAAGATCCTCGACCGCGCCGATGATTGGTGGGGCGTCAAGGCCGGCGTGGCCTCGCTGCCTGAGGTGCAACGCTTTATCCTGTTGCCTGATCAGGGCGAGCAGCAATTGCTGCAATCCGTGATCAAGAACGAGGTGGACTTCACCACCGGCATTCAGCCCTCCAGCTTCCCAACTGGGTTCAAAGGCAACCCCCAGGCCACCTCGTGGACCGGCCAGGAAGCGCCATTTGGCTACGTGGACTGGTGGCCGCACTCCCTGT
>JBBQST010000221.1:0-7713 GCA_038213625.1 Thermoflexales bacterium | reverse complement strand
TAAGAATCTCTCAACATCTTTCCCAGCAAAAGAACTTGGTTTTGGCTTCGTAAATGACCCCCCGACCCCTAAAGGGGAGTCGCTGATGATGTCAGCGACTCCCCTTTAGGGGTCGGGGGTCTCCGAAGCAAAACACTAATAAGTTTCGTGGTGGGCAAACGATGCTGCTTGACTATATAGGCAAGGGCGTCCACCGGACGCCCCTACCCTACCATTACGATTGATGAAGTTCCTTTTTACGAAATGCGCTCGGCCAACGCCTCTGCTTGCGTCTGGGCTGCGGCCATGGCTTCTTCCACCGACTTGCCGCCGTTCAACACATTGGCGAAGTTGGTGATCACGATCTGGCCGAGCTCCTGGAAGTTGTAGACGAAGTCGCCCACCACATCGGCCGGCGTCACATAGGTTACGCCATCGTAGCCCGGCTTGAGCCAGAGCAGCTTGTCCAGATACTCTTTGCGCGCCGCCGACGGCTGGGCGAAGATGACGTCTTCGCAGCCCTCGACCATGCGCCGATAGTTATCCGGCTTGTACATATACGTCACAAACTCCAGCGCGGCGTCCTTCACCGACGAGGCCGCGTTCACCATCATCGGGTGAATGCGGGCGATGGATTTGTTGCTGGCCCACGGGATGGGCGCACTGCGCAACTTCGGATACAGATCGGGGAAACCAGGCTTGAGCGCGCCGACAGCGGCCGAAACATACAGCGCCTGGGCCGTTGCGCCGGTGCCGAACAGACGCTGGCCGGTGGCATTGTCCGCGCCCTGCGGGAAGGCCACGTCATACATTTGCTTGAACAACTTGAGGCCGTTGATGATGGGATCCGAGGTCAGCAGCGGCGTCTTGCCCTTGGCCCACAGGCCGTCGTAGGGCATGGCCCACTGCTGGAGGGTAAACCAGAAGTTGGTCGCATCGCTGACAAGGTGATCGCTCCAGAACCCGTATTGCTGCTTGTCACGGTCGGTCAGGGCTTTGCTGATCGCGATCCACTCTTCAGGTGTTTTGGCCGGCGTAATCTTGGCCGCCTCGTAGCGATCGTTGTTGTAGAGAATGCCAAACGCCACTGTCACCATGTCGAGGCCGTAGATGTGGCCGTCTTTGCGCATGGCATCGTGAGCCGAGCTCAGATCGGTGATGTTGTTGCGGGTGAGCACATCATCCAACGGCGCGAGCAGACCGGCCTTGATGAGCCGTGGAGCAAGCTCGGGTGTGGCCTGCAGAATGTCACCATCCAATTTGCCGGACTGTGCGCCGACGATGGTCTTGGTGGTGTAGGTGTCAAAGGGAATGTTCTCGGCCTTGATCTCGATTTCTTTCTGCGACTCGTTGAACTCCTTGATGAAGGCGTTCCAGGTCTTGCCACGGTTGCCCTCCTCGAACCACCACGACAGGTAGCGCACCACCTGTTTTGTGCCAGTATTGACGGCAGGCGCAGCCACAGGGGCCGAGCCGGGTGCGGCGGGCGGTGGCGCGGCACAGGCGGCCAATGCGACACCGGTTGCGCCAACGGCGGCGGTTTGGAGGAACTTGCGGCGGGAAATTTGGGGTTTTTGAATGGTCATGGATTCTCTTTCTCTTCTTCCTGGAATTATTCTTGAGCACGGAATCGTAGACGTAGACGATTACGTGAACGTAGACGTAGACGTGAACGTAATCGTCCACGTCTACGTAATCGTAAACGCGGACGTAACTGAACTCATCTCATCGGCGATTGGTTGGGGACACTCGCTTCAGGCCACCTCCTGAATCGCTGCATCTGTCAGCGGCATACGCGGCACCACATCGCGGTTGACGATGCGGTCACGCGAGGGCCAGCGGCCACTCACCACCGCGGCCACGTTCTCGATTGCGCCGCGGCTCACATCCTGCATCGCCTGCTGGGAGCCGGCCGCCACATGCGGCGTGAGCACGAGGTTGATATCGGGGTGATCGAGCAGCTTGACCAGCGGATGATCCGGCGGCGTGGGTGTGCGGGTCTCGGCAAACACATTGATGCCCTCGAAGGTGTCGATGCCAGCGCCGCCCAGATGGCCGCTGCGCAATGCCGCCGCCAGTGCCGCCTCATTCACCAAGGCACCACGCGAGGTATTGATGAGAAACGCGCCGGGCTTCATCTTGCGCAACGCGGCCTCATCAATCAGGTGATACGACTGCGCGCTCAGCGGCAGGTGCAGCGAGACAAAATCGGACTCGCGCAGCAGCGTGTCCGGGTCCACCAAAGTGACGCCGAGCGCATCGGCATCGTCGGTGCGGCGCATGTTCTGGCGGGTGGCGATGACGCGCAGGCCAAAGCCTTTGGCGCGCCGGGCCATTGCTCTGGCGCTCAGCCCAAAGCCGACCAGACCCAGCGTGCGGCCGGTCAGGCGCTGGTTGCGCTCGCTGGTTTGGCGGGTGCGGGCATAGTCGCCGCTGATGAGGCCATGTTGCATGCGCGGCATGTGCCGCACCAGCATTAGCAGCAGGGCCATGGTGTGGTCGGCTTGCTCCTCGACGCAAAAGTCAGGCACATTGGTGACCAGGATGCCGCGCTGGGTGGCGCCGGCGACATCAATTTTGTCGGTGCCAGCCCCGCGCCGCGAGATGACGCGGCAGTTCGATAGCGCATCGATGACAGCCGTTGGCAGTGACGTGGAAACGACGACGAGGCCGTCGCAATCCGCCACCTGCGGAATGATCTCGGCAGGCGTGTTGGCCTCGACCAGCACTGGCTCCAACTGGTGTTGCCGCCAAATGCTGGCTTCGTAGGCATTCACGGGAAACAGGGTTGCGTTGAGTCGAACAATCTTCGGCATCTTGACCTTGTAGGCAATTCAAAGGAATTGGTATACCGAATATCATAGACATTGAAACAGATGTCAAATTGAAGTGTTGTTGGAGTCGTCTATCAAAGGAAAGTCATTGAGTAACCACGTCATTCCCGCGGAGGCGGGAATGACGGCTTAGGTTAATCGTTTCTACCAAGTCTCGGGTTCGCCCTTGGAGCAACCTAAAGTTTTTGCCTTGACAAACTACTGGAAGGCTAGCTGCGCCGGCGATCCATGCTTGAGCCATTGCCCAAAAGCCGAGATTGAATTTGGCGCTTGCCCCAGTGTTTAGTGGGACGATTAGGGCAAGGTCTGATTACCTTAGGTTTTTGGAATGAAGGCTTCAGCCGACTCCCCGTCTTGCAGAGTCGGCTGAAGCCTCCATTCCACTGCAAGAACAAAAACCTAAGGTAATCAGGGGCAAGGTTTAGGAGCTCAAAACTATGTCACTTAACAAACGAACGCTTGGACGAACCGGCCTCAACGTCACCGATCTGTCATACGGCGCGATGGAAGTGCGCGGCTCGCGCATCTGGGGTGGGCGGCCGGTGACCGAGGAGCAGGCCAGGACGATCTTGAACGCCGTGCTCGACAACGGCATCAACTTCATCGACACGGCCAACGACTATGGCCGCTCGGAGGAATTCATCGGCAAATTCCTCAGCACCCGCCGCAACCAGTTTTTTCTGGCCACCAAGTGCGGTTGCCATGTGGTGCACAGGGACGAAAACACCGACGACACGCCGCATGAGTGGACGCGCGAGAATTTGTTCCGCGGCCTGCACGAATCCTTGGAGCGCATGAAGACGGACTATGTGGACGTGATGCAGTTGCACAACCCGTCGGTGGAACAGGCCGAGCAGGGCGATCTGGTGGCCGTGTTGAACGAGATGAAGCAGCAGGGCAAGGTGCGCTGGATTGGCTGCTCGTCCACCTCGCCGCATCTCGAAACGTATATTAAGTGGGGCGTGTTTGATGTGTTCCAGATTCCCTACTCGGCTCTGGAGCGTGTGCACGAGGATGCCATCACGGCGGCGGGCCAGGCCGGGGCCGGTGTCATCATTCGCGGCGGCGTGGCGCGTGGCGAGCCAGGCGTGGGCCTGGGCAACGACGATCGCTGGGCCTCGTTTGAGAAGGCCAAACTGGATGAACTGCGCGCCGAGGGCGAATCGCGCACGGCCTTCCTGTTGCGCTTCACCCTCTCGCACCCCGAGATGGACACGACCATCGTCGGCACGCTCTACCCCGACCATCTGGCCGAGAACGTGCGCATCGCATCGCAGGGGCCGTTGCCGGCCGATGTGTATGCCGAGGCCAAGCGCCGGTTGGATGCGGTGAAGTAGAGATCGGTGCAGACGTCAGACTTCTTCCTAGAAGTCTGACGTCTCAACCACCTCACACAAGGCCAAAGTGCACGTCGATCTCGCGCTGATAGGCATCGGCGACCCCATCCAGCATCTCCTGCTGCGTGACGGTGCGGCCCAGCGCCCCTGACTCCAAAATGGCGAAGGCACAGGCCAGATCGCGCAAGCCCTCCTCGCCGCTGGTCTCGGGATCGCGGCCCTGCTCGATGGCGCGCAGCCAGTCCAGGTTTTGGATGGCGTAGGCGTCGTCCAGATCCAGCGGGAAGCATTGCTCGCGCTGCTCGGCGCTCAACTCGCGCTCGAACGTCTCCATTAAGGGAAGCCGCTCGCCGGTCTCGGTCCAAATCTGGTTGTTGCGAATCGCGCCTTTGCTGCCTAGCACGGCCGTGCCGCCTTCCACCCCCAGACCCTCGCTGCCCAACGCCCACGAGTGCCATAGCTGGCCAATTGCGCCACGCCGGAAGGCCAGTGAAGCCATGTAGGTATCGTCCACATCGGCCTGCACCGTTTGCAACACCTGGCTGTTCGCATCGCGCAGGACACGTGCCGGCTCGAAGCTGCGCACGGTCGCGCTCACCGACTCGATCTCGCCGATGACATAGCGTTGCCAGTGCATCTGGTGCACGCCGATATCTATGCTGCCGCCGCCGCCGCCGAGCAGCTTTTGGTGCCGCCACGGCGTCTGCGCCACCACTTTGTCCGGCGACCAGAACCCGCCCAGCGAGCCCGACACCGACACCAACGGCTCGCCAATCCATCCCGACCGCACTGCCCAGGCAAACGCCCGCACGCCGCGCGCCTGCCGCACGTTCTCGAACACGCCAAAGGTCAGGCCCTTCGCGCGAGCCCGCTCGACCATGGCCTTGGCCGCGCGCACGCTGATGGCCAACGGCTTCTGGGTGAGCAGGTGCAGGCTGGCATCGAACGCGGCCAGCCCGACTTGATGGTGCAGCGCCAGGGTGGTCAGGTCGTTGACGGCATCGACGGTGCCGCTGGCGATCATGTCGCGGTAATCGCTGTAGACGCCGACCTCGACATCGGTGTGCAGGTCGGAGATGTAGGTGTGCGGCGCGGCCAATGGGTCGCCGGTGCTGGGGTCGAGCACGGGCGGCCGGGGCGTCGGCCCTTCACCGCGCTGGCGAAACATGAGCGCGTCTTGTGGGTCGCGCGCGCACAGGGCGGTGATGCGAAAGGTGTCGATGCCCAGGTTGCGCAGTTTGAGATAGCCTTGCAGATGGGCGTTGAGGATGCGGCCGCAGCCGACGATGCCAATGCGAATCATGGGAGCACTTTAACCTGAATCTGATCCAGGCCGTTGCCCCGCAGCATGGACAAGGCCAGATTAGAGCAGATTGCTGATTGGTGTCCGAAAATGAACCCACCCCCGGCCCCTCCCAAAGGGAGGGGAGAGCGGAATCCCCCTCCCTTTGGGAGGGGTTAGGGGTGGGTCATCCATCGTATGCCAATCAGCAATTTGCTCTAGTGGAGGAGATTTTCTTTGGTTATGGAGTCATGACGGCGCAAATCGGCTTCAAGGCTCACGATAAACATCGCGTCGGTGGCCGACTTTGACGATTTCCACGGTCACAATCTCATCAAGCACGCTATACAAAATGCGGTAATCGCCCTGACGGATGCGATAGCGCTCCTGCGCCGAAAGCTTCTCGCAGCCGGGCGGACGCGGGTCGTCGCGCAGGGCATCGATGCGGGCCAATATACGCCGCACATCAGGTGTGGGGACGCGCCGCAGGTCCTTGCTCACCGAGGTCTTGAAGCGGAGTTCATAGCGTGCCATCGGTCTTCAGCTTCGCCAGAAAGCGTTCATAGCTCAGCGTGCGCTCTGTGGCGCGCTCGGCAAACGCCGCCAGATCTTCCTCATCCTCGCTCAGCGTGCGGCGGACGGCCTCATTGACAATTTCGGACATGCTGCGCTTGGTGCTGGCCGACTTCAACCGTAGCGCCTGATGAAGCTTGGCATCGAGATAAATCGTCGATCGAACAGGTGAATCACTCATGCTTGCCTCCAAAACGTCATGACATCATAACGTTTTAACAGTATAACATCAAGTTGACTCCGTACGTGATTGCCGGACCTGATGTGTATCGCCGAAAATACGGCTTCCAGTAGTCTGTCAAAGGAAATTCTTTAGGTAACCCCGTCATTCCCGCGCAGGCGGGAATCCAGAACTCCCAGTTACGGTAGCGACGGGGTTACGCCTGGATTCCCGCCTGCGCGGGAATGACGGCTTGGGCTAATCGTTTCCATCAAGGCTCAGATTCACCCTTGGAACAATGTAAAGTCTTTGCTTTGACAGACTCAAGCCCAATCGGCCGCAATGTGCTCGGCTTGCGCCAAAATGAGTTGGGTGGCGACTTCTCGCAGGTCGGGCGGGTAGCCATATTTGCGCAGCACGCGGCGCACCATGACCCGGAGTTTGGCGCGCACGCTTTCCTTCACCGTCCAGTCGATGGTGGCGTTGCGCTGCACGGTTTGGAGCACTTCGCGGGCGATGAGGCGGAGTTGCGCGTCGCCCATCACCTCGCGGGCGCTGACATTGTTGGCCAGCGCATCGTAGAAGGCCAGCTCGGCCGGCGTCATGTTCAACGTCTCGCCGCGCGCCTGGGCCGCTTTCATCTCCTGCGCCAGCGCGATCATCTCCTCGATGACCTGGGCGGCTTCGATGGCGCGGTTTTGGTAGCGGCGGATCGATTGCTCCAGCATGTCGGCGAACGAGCGCGATTGCACCAGGTTGGTTTTGCCCTGCGATTTGATCTCGTCGCTGAGCAGTTTGCGCAACAGCTCGGCGGCCAGATTGCGCTGTGGCAGCTTGCGCACGTCGGCCAGAAACTCCTCGGACAGAATCGACAGGTCGGGCTTCTTGAGGCCGGCGGCGGCGAAGATGTCGATGACCTCGCCGGGGGCGATGGCTTGCGACACGATCTGGCGAATGGCGTGGTCGAGCTGATCGCCGTTGTGTTGGCGGGGGTTGCCGTCGGCCCCATCGGCTTCCAACTTGCTGACGGCGGCGCGCACGGCCTGGAAGAAGCCGACGTCATCGCGCAGCTCCAGGGCTTGGGGGTGGGTGACGGCCAGGGCGAAGGCCGCGCTCAACTTGCTGACCACATCGAGCCAGCGTGCCTTGCCGTTGCTCTGCTGCAAGATGTGTTCGGTGGCGTCGGTGAGCAGCGAGAAGCGATCCTGCGGCGCGCCGCTCATCCAATCCTGCCAGTCGAAGCCGTAGAGCATGCCGCGGCAAATGTCGTATTTCTCCAGCAGCACGGCCAGCGCCTGCTCGATGTGCTCGTAGGGCGTGCCGGCACCGCCGCTGCCGGTGTATTCGGCCAGCGCCTGACGCAGGTTGTCGGCCAGGCCGAGATAGTCGACGACCAGGCCGCCGGGCTTGTCTTTGAACACGCGGTTGACGCGGGCGATGGCTTGCATGAGGCCGTGGCCGTGCATCGGCTTGTCGAGATACATGGTGTGCAGACACGGCGCGTCGAAGCCGGTCAGCCACATGTCGCGGACGATGACGAGCTTGAAC
>JBBQST010000220.1:0-7775 GCA_038213625.1 Thermoflexales bacterium | reverse complement strand
GCTCGTCTAATCCACCGTCACCACAACCCGATGCAGCTCGTAACCCTGGGCCGTGCTGCTCCACACCAACTCCGGCTCGCGCTCGATGCGCAGGCCCTCCAGCTTGAGCAGGCGCTGCAAAAAGATCGCTGTCTCTTGCAGGGCCACGTATGCGCCGGGGCAACGGTGATGCCCATCGCCAAAGCCCATGACCGACGGCGCCAGCACCTGTTTGTGCATCTCGCGCATTGGGCACAGCGCCTGCGGCCCCTCGCCCACCACGCTCTCATCGGCGTTCACGGCCTGCACATCCACCCGCACCAGATCGCCCTTCCGAATGGTGTGGGTCGTGCCCTGGCTCTCGATTACGATGTCGGCCTCAGCCCGGCGCATCAGCGTGCCGACGATGGGCTCCAGCCGCAAAATCTCGTGAAGGATGGCATGCCGCTCGGCATCGCTGCCTACGATGAAGCGCTCGCGCCAACGTGGCTGCTCCATCAAATGCCAGGTGGCCAGGGCGATGAACTCGCGCGTTGTCACCATGCCGGCCGCGGCATAGGTCACGCACTCGATCAGGATTTCGCCGCTGTTGTAGTTCTGGTCGATGAGATACGAGATCACATCGTCCTGGCGCTGACGTTGCCGCGCGGCAATGGCCGGCTTCACATCCAGCGCGAAGAACAGGCCCATGTGCAGGCGGTTCCACAGCGCATAGCGAAACGAGGCCAGGCTTTTGCCCGGCCCATCGGGTGGATCGCCAAAGAACACATCCAGCCGCTTTTCGATGCCGGGTATGCGGCTGTTGGTGAGGCCAATCACCTGACTGGCCACACGCATGGCCACGCCCAGGCTGAGTTGATGCAGATCGGCGCGTTTATCCTTCTTCAACTGCCCCACCATCTCATCCGCAATCGCTTCCATGGCCTCGCGATAGGCCTCCGTCGCCTTGGGGGTGAAAAAACGCGCCGTGTTCTTGCGCTGCTCCAGATGGGCCTCACCCTCTTGAAACAAAATTGGCCGACGCATGGCCGAGGGCAATACATCCAGCACCTCGGCCTTAAAGCCGGCCTGGCGCGTGTGGGTATTGCGCAGGAGCACCTTGGCCTCGTCGAAGCCGTGGATATGCCAGACGCCGTCGGTGCCGCGTTCGATGGCAGGCGCGCCGACTTCAGACGCGCGCGGCGTCTTGTATTGCGCCGCAGATTCATGATCGACCGGGCAGCGCTCAGGTGAGCCGGGATTAACTATTGCTTCAGGCGTATTGACATCTGGATAAGTTGTGTTTGATACCATGTTTTCTTTTCTGCAGGTTTCGTATAGCGCCTGATTTACATTGCAAAGCGCGTAAGAAATCGTCAAACATTTTCACATCTGGAGATGAGTTGCCCATGAAAAGAGTTTTTAGAGCCGGGCTAATAGCAGCCACAATACCTCGGCCATCCGTTGTCCAACACACCGACGCCGACGGCAATGCCAACCCGCACGCCTACTCAAACCCAAACGCCACGGCCCACGCTCACCCCCGACCCGCGCCTGACGCTGCGAATGTGGATGCCGATGGCGATACGGTCTTGAAGAGAGATTGCAGATGTCAGACATCAGAAGCGGAGTAGTCACTTTTGAAGTCTGTCATTTTAGGATTTACGCGAACGGCGAGGGCGAGCGCAAGACCCTTCGGGTGGCGCATTTACGCACAAATTAGCCCCGATTCGAAATGCGCCACCCGAAGGGTCTGAGTTGTGTTGCCGCGCAATTCCTAATCTGACATCTGACATCTGATGTCTGCAATCTCTCCCTCTTACCCCGCCCACGGCTGCGTCACCGAGGTCACCGGCTTGCCGGTCTCGGCGGATTCATTCATCAGCAGGCTCAGGTAGTGGTCTTGCGAGGCTTCGGGCAGGCCATAGAATGCGGGGCCTCCGGCGGCGTGCTCGGCCGTCTTTTGCAGGCACATGGCAATGGCAATCTCGTCGTCGCTGAGCCGGCCGGGCGCGAAGGGATTCTGATACACCCACTCGGCCCCCAGCGAATAGCCCTTGTGGAAGAAGCCCTCCAGGTTGCCGCTGATGCCGGCGTCGTGGCGTTGCAGCGTGGTGGACATGGGCGTGCGAAAGTCTTGCAGCCAGCGCACTTGATCGCTGCCCTGCGTGCCGATCAGCTCGCCGCGTTCGCCGCGCACCAGTAACCGATTGCTACGCACCCACGAGAAATATTGCGAGCCGGTGAAGTCGAAGGTGCCGAGTTTGCTGTTCTCGAAATCGAAAGTGGCCATGAGCTGGCTGTCCGGCGCAATCTTCTCCTCGCTCGGCAACCCATTCCGCCCCAGACCCTGCACCAGCGGCGCGGTATATTTGCGCGCGGTGATCGTGACGTTCTCGAAGCCGATGCCCAGGAAGCGGCGCATCAGGTTGATGCCGTGGTAGCCATGCGCAATCGACACCTGCGCCTGCGTCACCGTACCCAGCTTGCCCGATTCAATGATGTTCAAGCGAGCCATGTGCAACGGCTGAAAAATATATTGTTCGGCCACATCCACGATGGCCCCGCGCTCGGTTAGCGCGTGCAGCTGGATGAGGCCTTCGAGGGTGGGGGCCGGCGGCGTCTCGCACAGCACAGCCACACCGCGCTCGGCGCAGGCGAAGATGTAGTCGGGGGCCGGTGCCCACGGCACGCTCACCACCACAAATTGCGGCGTGGTGCCGGTGGTGAGCAGTTCATCGAGGGAGCCGACGGCCGGCACATTCCATTGTTGGGTAAACGCCGCGCGCTTGTCGGGGTTGCGCACCAACACGGCGTTGACGGCGAACTGTTCGGGTAACGCTTGCACAATGCGCAGGAAGAACTCGGTGCGCCAGCCGGAGCCGATGATGGCGAAGGTGATTTTGTTCATGGTTAAGGCAAATGTCAGACATCTTCCGAGATGTCTGACATTTTAGGCTTCAAGAGGGCCGTGCGCGGCCAAGATTTGGATGATGACGCCGCGCTCGCGGTGCTGCTCAATTTTGACTTGGGCCGCCACGGGGCGCAACTGGCTCACGAAATCATCCAGCACGCGGTTGGCCACGCTTTCCAGCGACACGCTTTCGGCCTCGAACGACTGCAAATACGTCATCAAGCTTAGGAAGTCGTAGAGCAGTTCGTTCGGCGAGTAGGTGACGGTGAGGTCGGCGATGTTGGTGAGGGTTGGATCGACCTCCTGCTGGCAGCGAAAGCCGGGGTAGACCAGCGTAACCGTATAGGTGCGGTTGGGCACGTGGTTGGGGATGATCTTGATTTCGGGCTGAATCATGGGTTGGAGGTGGAGCTTAGCTGAAGTTTCGTTTACGTGAACGCATTCGGAATCGTCGACGTCGACCTCGACGTCGACGATTCTGAATACGCCACAATCACCCATGCCCCATTTTGACAGATCACCCAACCGGCACACAATAATCCACATCACACCATGAACACATTTGAAGCCCTCAAAACGCTCGAAATTTGGTACGTCACCGGCAGCCAGCACCTCTACGGCGAGGAAACTTTGCGCCAGGTCGCGGCCCATTCGCAACACATCGTCGCTGCGCTGAATGCGTCCGGCCAACTGCCGGTCAACATCGTTTTCAAGCCGGTGGTCAAGACGCCGGATGAGATTCGCCAGCTCTGCATCGACGCCAACAGCGATGCCAATTGCGCCGGCCTGATCCTGTGGATGCACACATTCTCGCCCTCGAAAATGTGGGTTGGCGGCCTGTCGCTGCTACGCAAGCCGTTTCTGCACCTGCACACCCAGTTCAACCGAGATCTGCCGTGGGCCGACATCGACATGGACTTCATGAACCTGAATCAATCGGCCCACGGCGACCGCGAGGCCGGCTTCATTCACACGCGGCTGCGGCTGAACCGCAAGGTCGTGGTCGGCCACTGGTCGGATGCCGAGGTGCAGGCGCGCATCGCCGTGTGGATGCGCGCGGCGCGGGCGTGGCACGACTGGCAGGGTGCCAAGTTTGCGCGCATCGGCGACAACATGCGCCAGGTGGCCGTGACCGAGGGCGACAAGGTGGCGGCCGAGGCAAAGCTGGGCTACTCGGTGAACACGTGGGGCGTGGGCGATCTGGTCCGCGAGGTGAATGCCGCCAGCGATGCCGAGGTGGATCGGCTGTGCGCCGACTACGAGCAGCAATACAACGTGGCGGCCGAATTGCGCACAGGTGGCGCGCGGCATCAATCTTTGCAGGACGGCGCGCGCATCGAGTTGGGTTTGCGAGCCTTCCTCGGCAACGGCAACTTCAAGGGCTTCACCACCACGTTTGAGGATTTGCACGGCCTCAAGCAATTGCCCGGTCTCGCGCCGCAACGGCTGATGGCCGATGGTTACGGCTTTGCCGGCGAGGGCGATTGGAAGACTGCGGCGCTGCTCCGTGCGATGAAGGTGATGGCCTACGATATGCCTGGCGGCACCTCGTTCATGGAGGATTACACCTACCATCTCAGCCCCGACGGCCATCTGGTGCTGGGTGCGCACATGCTCGAAATCTGCCCCAGCATCGCCCAGGACACGCCATCACTGGAGGTGCATCCGCTCGGCATCGGCGGCAAGGAAGATCCGGTGCGATTGGTGTTCAACGCGCACAGCGGCGCGGCCATCAACGCCGCCATGATGGATCTGGGCAATCGATTTCGTCTGTTGGTGAACGAGGTCGAAGTGATTGATCCGCCGCACGCGCTACCCAAACTGCCGGTGGCCCGCGCCATCTGGCAGCCCAGGCCCGATTTCAAGACTGCGTGCGCGGCCTGGATCTACGCTGGCGGCGCGCACCACACCGGCTTCAGCTACAGCGTCACGGCCGAGCACATGGAAGACTTCGCCGAGATGGCCGGCATCGAGCTGGTCGTGATTGACGGCGAGACCACCTTGCGCAATCTCAAGCAGGATTTGCGCACGAACGAGCTGTATTACCACCTGGCGCCGGGGTTGGGCCGGTTGTGAGGCGTAAATGGGGTTTGCCCCGTGTTTCCTAGGGCGAGGCCCTAGGCTGATATGAGGATGCGCCGTTGGCGCGGAACTCGGGCGGCCGTGTCAACATTTGCGACGCGAACCGTTCTTGAGGGGCAAAGCCCCGTCTTATACCAGCCTAGGGCATCGCCCTAGCAACAAGACCACCCGCATATTTAGGGCTGAAAGCCCGACCTATTTCTCATCAATTGAGACCAATGCGCTACCACTGAACGAAACACGCCCACTTCACCGCCATGCCTCAATCCCTCTCATTCCTGCTCATTCATATTGTCTTCAGTACCAAAGATCGTTTGCCCTTACTTGATCTCAATACTCGGCCCGCACTTCACGCCTATCTCGCCACGGTGGCACGGCCAAACTCGTGAAGGACTTGAAAACCACTTCATCAAAATGGATCAAAACACAATCGCCCCTACTGGCGGCTTTCGCGTGGCAACGCGGCTATGGGGCATTTTCGGTGGGGCCAACAGATTTGGATGCGTTGTGCCGTTACATCGATATTCAGGAAGCGCATCATCGGGTGCAAACATTTCAGGATGAATACCGCGCCTTTCTCACGAAATACGGGATTGGATTTGATGAACGGTATGTGTGGGATTAATTGAAGGTAGAACGGGCTTTCAGCCCTGGGTTCCATTGGGGGCATCTACCTGGGCATCGCCCCAGGCTGGTATAGGATGGGCCTTTGCCCGCTAAGCAGTGCGGCAATCTCCTAATCTTGCAATGCCCTGATCTTCAAAAGTCTCTGCTCATTTCATGTCAATTTCACACGACCCCTATCGCGCACTCCGTGAACCCAACTTTCGTTTGTTACTCACCGCCTCGACCCTGAGCGTGGTCGGCGGCATCCTTGAAAGCACGGCGCTGGGCTGGGAGCTGTATGAGCGCACCCAGAACCCACTCGTATTGGGCAATGTCGGCCTGGCCCAATTTCTGCCGGTGCTGCTGATGGCGCTGCCGGCCGGCCATGTGGCCGATCACTTCGACCGCAAGAAAGTGGCGGTGACCATGCGACTGCTGGAAGTGGTTTCAGCCCTGGGATTGGCCTACTTGTCCTGGACCCGCGGCCCCATCCCCGTCATCTATCTGCTCATCGCGCTGACCAGCGTCGCTCGCACCTTCAACGGCCCGGCCTTCAGCACCTTCCTGCCCAATAGCGTGCCCGGCCCTGCCTTCGGCAATGCCATCACCTGGAACGCAACGATTACACAGCTGGCGGCCATGATTGCGCCGGCCGTGGCAGGTGTGCTGATCGCGTCGCTGGCTCCCATCAAGATCGACGGCGGCCCCATCAACGTGGGCGCGACGCTGTCCTATGCGCTGGCCGCCATGCTGTCGCTGGTCATCGCGTTTTGCGTCAGCCGGCTCAACATCAAAGCCAACATCGTCGTTCGCAAAGCGGCCACGGTCAAGGATGTGCTGGCCGGCGCACGCTTTGTCTTCCACGAGAAGATCATTTTGGCAGCGATTACGCTCGATCTGTTCGCCGTGCTGTTTGGGGGTGCTGTGGCGCTGTTGCCCGTGTTTGCCAAGGATGTGTTGAACGTGGGGCCGGAGGGCTTTGGCATTTTGCGTGCCGCGCCGGCCGTGGGGGCCACGCTGATGGCCGTGATCCTGACGCGCTTGCCGCCGATGCGCCAGGCTGGCAAAACGCTTATCTTCGTGGTGGCTGGCTTTGGCGTTGCCACCATCGTGTTTGGCCTCTCGCGCAGTTTCTGGCTGTCGTTGCTGGCCCTGGGGCTGGCCGGCGCGTTCGACAATGTGAGTGTGGTGATTCGGCATGCCCTAACGCCGTTGCGCACGCCCGATGCAATGCGCGGCCGAGTCAGTGCGGTTGAGCGCGTGTTCATCAGCTCATCCAACGAATTGGGTGCGTGGGAGAGCGGCGTGACGGCGGCCGCGTTTGGGCCGGTTGCGTCCGTGGTCGGTGGCGGCATCGGCACGTTGCTCGTGGTGGGACTGGTGGCAAAATTCTTTCCGCAACTGCGCTCGCTTAAGAGGCTGGAGCCGGACTAAGTAAGTCGCCAAAAGTTCTTTACGTGATGTGATGGTAGGGGCGCAGCATGCTGCGCCCCAACGAAGGCTTATTGCACATTTGTCCTTACGGCAACGCGTCAACTGACGATCAATTTCTTTTGAAGACTTACTTGGATAATATGGCGATGATCCACAAGTTGAATCCTGAATCCATCCAGGTGCGTCGCGCCACCGCTTCTGACTTGGATTTTGTAGTGGCGCAAGCCTCGCGAATGTTGGATTTTGGGCCGCTGCCGTGGCGCGACAAATGGGTCATGGCCCAAACCGATCAGCGTGTGTTGACTACGGCGCTGTTGAATCCACGCGACGACACGGCCTTTTTGATGGCCGAGACGATAGAGCCCAACGTGCAACCACTCGGCTTCGTTCACCTCACCACTCATCACGACTATTTCACAGGCGAGGCGCACGGCCACATGGCCGACATCGTGGTGGCGAAGAAGGCTGAGGGCCATGGCGTGGGCCAGATGCTCATGGCTGCCGGCGAGGCTTGGGCGCGACAGATGGGCTATCGCCTGCTGACCTTGAACGTGTTTGCCGACAACGTGCGCGCCCGCGGCGTCTATGAAAAAGCGGGCTTTCGCATCGATACGATCAAGTATTTGAAGCCGCTGACTACGGCAGATGACACTTAAATGCATTGAGCCAGACAAGTTTATAGGCCATAGCCGTCATTCCCCCGCAGGCGGGAATCTAGACCTTGATTCAGCGTTAAGCGAGGGGGTGACGCCAGGATTCCCGCCTGCGCGGGCCTGACGGC
>JBBQST010000219.1:0-7803 GCA_038213625.1 Thermoflexales bacterium | reverse complement strand
CGCACCGGTGGTAGTGGGGCAATGCTGGGGAGTGTTCGCTGATCACTGCAATAAGACAGCCCGTTGCTTTGCCCCTACAGTGTGCGCAACGGATGTTCGAATCACCTTGGACAACGGCCACCCCACAACGTTTAGGCGGTTTGCTTGATCTCCGGCGACAAATTTGTGGGCTTGAACGAGGTCACCACCATCACGGCCCAAACGGTCACAACCACGCTCATGAGGGTGGCAACCCAGTCTTAGCACGCGCTGTCGAGCCTCGTCTATCTTGAAAAGGCTCAACAAAGTGCCATTGCGTTTCTGGCAACTCACGCTTGCGGCAGCGTCATGCGCGCCACGCCGATGCACGAGTCGGCCATGCCGTAATACACATCCACCCGTCCGCCGTCGCGCACATCCACGCCGGTGGGAAAGACCACATTGGGCACCACCCCGTCCTTCTCGTCAGCGGCCTCGGGCATCAGCACGGGTTCGGTGGATCGGTAAATCACTTTGCGCGGGTCGTCTGCATCCAGCACCATCACGCCGGCCGCGTAGCGCACATACGGCTGGTGATCCATGTGCTCCAGAATGCGGCCCGACACGCCGTGATACAGCATCAACCAGCCGTGTGAAGTGAGGATCGGCGGTGTGCCGCCGCCAATCTTGAGCACTTCCCAATCCTGCTGCGGGGTCGCCAAAAGACAGTGATCCCGCCACAGCATCAGCTCATTTGGATTGTGCAAGGCCCGTTCTAGCGAGCAATATGAAATCCAGATGCTGGGGCGCGTTTCGGCCACGCCCTCGGGCACCACCGGCATCTTGGTCAACATCCCCTGCACATTGGAGGGGCGATGAATCATGGCCAGCGCCAGCTCCCCATGCGGATCGCGCACGAGTTTTGGAAAGAGAAATGCATCCTTGTTGTCGTATAGATTGAAGTCCACGCGATAGGCCGACAGATAGGCAAAGTGGGCCGGCCCAATGCGCTGCCAGGCGCTCGCGTCTTTGGAGCAGGCCAGGGCAATCCGCGGCCCCAGCGGGCCATAGGCGGTGTAGGTCATCACGTACATACCCAGCGGCTCCACGAACGTGACGCGCGCATCTTCGCAGCCGGCAGTGAGCAGGTTGCGCTCCCAGGATTCGTTGGGCTCCAGGGCATAGCCCAGGCGCTGGATTGAAACCGGGTCGCCTTGCGCGTCAAATTGCACTTCGCCCAGGCCGATGCGCGAGTAGTTGCCGGCAGCCACAATGCGGGCAAACAGGTAGAGCTTGCCATCGGGGCCGCGCGCAGTGGCCGGGTTCAGCACGCCCATCGCCTCGTCCGGGTTGGCTGGGTCGCCACGCATGACGACGCCGAGGCGATGAAGTTGATAGGGAGCGGATGAATCGAATGAACTGATCGATATGGGATCTGGGGATGATGGTTGCATGGGTTAACCTTTCACGACGGCCACAACGGCTTTGTCGATGAGTGTGCGTGCGTGGGCATTGATCATGTCGCCACCAGCTTTTGAGACGCATCAAGCTGGCCGGTCGTTCGTTGATCCAGGTAAGCCAGACCCACAATGGCCAGACCCATCAGGAAAAATAGGGGGTGCAACCACGAGACGCCGCGCAGCATGGCGATTTGCACCACGATCCAGATCATTTGCCCAAGGCCGATGATGACGGCGGCGGCCAATGACCAGTGCATGTGCAACCCGCGCATCAACGGCTCCGTCCAGGCCCAGCGCGGCCGGGCGATCAACCCGTAGAGCGTCACCAGCGAGCCGACGCCGAACAGCAGAAATAGAATCAGGCCCGGCACGGCAAAGCTTGAGAACGGTGAGTGGGCGAGCATACTCAGCGGCATGCCCATCCCGCTGCCATCGGGCCGGGTGAACAACAGCCATCCAGCGGGTAATGCGCCGAGGGCCAGCACCAACAGGCAAGCCATCAGCCCAACACGGGAAAGGGTGAATCGATTTGCGGTCTTCATAAACGGCTCGGGTGAATGACTGCTTCAGGAATGGTTGCTTGTTGAAAGGGACCTGGTCTGCTGCCACATATTTCTTGCTATCCTCCAGGCGTCACCGACCCAACCGCCAAGAAGGTGAAGATCACCGCATCCATGACAAAGTGAATCAGCCAGGCCCAGAAAAAGCCTTGGGTCTCGAGCATGCTTTTGCCGAGCAACCAGCCCAGCAAGCCCGCCATCACCACGCCTACGATGCCATACGGCACGCCATAGAAATGGCCGATGCCGAAATAAACCGCAGTTATCAGCAACGCCTGCGCGCCGCCGACCACCGGGGCAAGTGCACCCAACTGCGGCGCGCGGTAGCTCATCTCTTCGCCAAACGCATTCAGGGCGGCGAACAGCAGCACAAATGGCAGGAGCGGCAGCGCCTGCGACAGGTTCGCCAACGGCGCGCCACCCGCGATGACGATGAACAGGGTGAGGCCGCCCGCCAGGCCCAACGCCAGGATCGGTCCCAGCCGACTCCATGTAGACGGGCGCAACATGCCCAAAAATTTAATCGGCGCAGCAGGCGCGTTTAGTTTGCCGACGGTGAAGAAGAACGCGCTTCGCCGGCGCATCATCAGCCAACTTGCCGCCAGCATGATGAGCGCGACGCCAAAGCGTTGCACCTGACTGAACGCCAGTGAGTTGACGAACGAGCCGTCAGCGCTTGAGACCAGCCGCCGCGCTTGTAATTGCAAGGCAAGGGTGTTGACTCCCCACTCAGCCAGATACAACACCAGAAATAGGGCAAAGAACAGCCGCAGCGGACGCAGTGCCTGAACAAACAGGCTGAGCAGCAAGCCAAATATCAGCAAGCCGACTTGCGGCCACGGCAACCACGGCATTTGGATGTGCAAGACTTCGCGGAAGAGGATGATTGGCAACTGCGAAATCAGCAGTAACACTGCCCAGGCTGTGATCAGCACAATGTTGATGCGCCGGCTAGCAAAGGTTGGGGATACGGGTGCTAGTGTTGTCGTTGTCATGTTTGCCGCCTAGCGGCTCAGAGCCGAACGCGCATCAGAATGCAAATTTCTAGCTACTAGCCGTCGAGAATGCCTTTCTTTGACAACGCGGGATCGACAACGATCTCGTTGTGAACCGTCATGACCCCATCGGCCATCCAGGCGGCATCTTCGGCGTCCTCGCGCTCGGCCAGGGTGCCGACGGTGCCGTGAAGAACGGCCGCTTGATCGTTGACTTCGACACTCACGCGTGAGGCATCAATGCCGGCATGGCGATGGAACGCATTTTGAATTTTCGCGCTCACATCGACGGACGCGGGATGGGTCTTGACCACAATCATGTTGGTGATCCCTTGCACACCGCCCAGGTATCGCACCGCAGATTCTGCTTGTTTGCGTTGGTATTGCCATTGGGTTTCGCCGCTGAGCGTGACCCAGCCATCGGTCACTTTGACTTTGACACCGCTGGGCACAATGACACCCCACTGCAGCACATTGGCGGCCGCTCCGGCGATGTCCCCGTCGTTGCGCACATGCTGTTTGGGCACGACGACTTTGATCTCCTGCGCAACTGCGCGCACGCCGGCGACATTTTTCGTGATTTGCTCCGTGCTCCAGAAATCAGCATAGCTGGGCACCTCGCCGCTCAGCGTCACTACGCCATCCTTGACTGCAATTGCGACGTTGGATGCGTCCAGGACAGGTTCGAAGGTCAACGTCTCCAGTACGTCTTTGTGCAGTTGACTATCGGTTTTCATGGGGTTCCTCAATCACTCTGATGAAACAGGTGCATCACTCCCACACCATCGTTATCAAAGTGCTCCAGCAACATAGCGCACGCGTCCGGGCCTTGTCCATCTGAAAAAGAGTTAATAAGGAAGCATTGGTCAAGGAAGCATTGGTCAAGGAAGCATTGGCCTTGCGAATGTGCAGATGTTGCTTAATTAGACATTATCGGATGAAGCAGTTTCGGGTCAAAAGATCACGGTTTTGCGCCGAGTTTTGAGCGCAAATGACTTTGTCCAATAATGTCTATTGACTACTCTGCCAATAGACACGCCGCGGGTGCGCATGCTAAACCTACAGGGTGCATGGCCGTTGTCCATTGATGAATGGAAGTGCTCTGAGCAAGTGCAAAGGGGGCCACAATCATCTTCAAACTGACGTTCGAGATGGATATGAGCCGAGGGGAGCGCAGTTGCTGGTGACTAAAGTTTGTTCGTAAATTCATAGTCTCTCCTCGAAAAAGAACAGGATCTGATGGCGGGCAGATTTAGGGATGGGCGAATCGATCTCTCCCAAAGCGTATCGTTTGCCGATCTAAGCAGTGGAATCCACCTTGACCTGCGTTTAGCGCTTTAAGCTCAGGACTTACGCGGTAACCCAAGCAGCCCTGTCAATTGCAGAGTAATACGCTCGGATTCGTCGACATCGACGAATCCGAGCGCCATTCGCGTAAGTCCTAAGCTTTCAGAAAAACGTCTCTCCCAACTTTGGTGGGGAAGTAAGTGGGTTGTAGAGGCGAAGCCAGAACATCAGATTTAACCCCGCACCTACTTTCCAAGCGCCATTTCGAGTTCGGGTCGGGCCGCTTTGGCCAGTTCGGCCACCGTGCCTTTGCCCTGAAATAGCGGGTCCTGGAACTTCTCCCAGAAGGTCAAATCCCATTCGCTCTGACGCGGCACGATACGAAACGAACGCGCATCGGGAAGCGCCAGCAGAATGACGGCGGCTGAATCCTTCTTCAGCGGCACACTGGCCTCGATCACGGCCGCTGTGGCGAGTGACTTGCGCGGCGCCACGATCTTCCAGTGCTGAATGCCCTCGGTCAGGTCGACCAGCGCCGTGTAGGCGGCATCGGGGTTGCGGGTGCTGGAGTTGATCACGGTCGAGGCCGTCCAGGCAAATGTCTGGCGGTTCTTCGGGCCTTTGGGCACCAGCGAGATTTTCATCTCGGCAAAGCGAGCGTCCTTGCTGTGTGCGTAGTCCAGGTCGTCTCCCGCGCCGCCAAAGAACATGGCCACTTTGCCGTTCTTGGCCAGCTCGCCAAACCCCTGCTCCTTGATCACATCCTGAGAAGCGGCATACAACGGGTTGTAGATGATGTCCTTGTAGAACTGCGCGCCGGCCTGCGCCTCGGGGCTGTCGATGGGCGAGGTCGCTTTGTCGGTGCTCATGACTTCGCCGCCGGCCTGCCAGATGAACATCTGAATCGGCGGCCAACTGTTGAAGGCGGTGCCCCACTGATCGGGCTTGCCATCGCCGTTGGTGTCTTTGGTCAGCTTGGCAGCAGCGGTCTTGAAGTCGTCCCAGGTCCAGGCATCGGTGGGCGGCTGCACACCGGCGTCGGTGAACATCTTGGGGTTGTAGTACAGCACCACCGGTTGCGCGATCCAGGGCAGGCCATACGTCTTGCCGTCAAATTGCGCGGTCTGCAACACATCGGGGAAATAATCATCCAAATTGGCGGCCGGGCGGGTGTCGCCTTTCAACCGGTCGCTGATATCGAGCAGCACGCCTTTATCGGCATAGCCGGCGATGTTTTCCTGCGACAGCCACAGCAAATCGGCCGCAGTGCCGCCGGCCAGATTCGTTTGAATCTTGGTGTAATAGTCGGCGGGTTGCGGCTCGTGCACGATCTCGTAAGTCGTGGCCGCGGCGTTCACTTTGTCGATGACAGCCTGGAGTTCCTTGGCCTCATCAACGCCGGTCCAGGTTGCCAGACGCACCTTGACCTTGGTAGTGGGCGCAGGAGCAGCGGTTACGCCGACAGGTTGCGGTGCCGTAGAACCCGGGGCCGTGGTGGGGGCACAGGCCGCAATCACAAAGGATGCGACGATAAACGGAACAAGCAAGCGTGGCTTATTCATTGCAAATTTCTCCTCAGAGGAAAGGGAATAAGACGGCGGTCGTAGATGGGTCGCACGGCATGGTGTCGTGACCCACAGGAGCATGATCCAGGCTGATGAGCCGGCGGCTCCGACCGCGTAACGCTACCTGTGCGACAAACAATTCGGGTGGGTCATGATGACCTTAACACGCACCTGCACTGGTACCTCATCACGAAAGAATCAAAAAAGGGGCATTTGCAGAATCGGCATCCTTTGCCTGGACCCACCAATGTCGGGCTCGTGAATGCGCCTTTATTGGGCCTTTTGCTACTGGACACCCAGGGAAAGAACCTGCTAGTTTCAATACGTGCTGTCGGCGACAACGCGCATTGCGGCGAGCAACGGCATGCTTTGGTCAGTGAGGTGTACCTAGACGATGCCCACAAATAGATACCCATTGGATCAGCCAGCCACCTATCGCATTCGCATCCACGGCGACCTGGACTCGAAATGGTCGCGGCGTCTGTGCGATATGTACATTACGCATCCGGCCAATGCGCTGGATCAAACCGTGCTCACCGGCGAGCTGACGGATCAGGCTGAATTGTTCGGCGTATTGAACAGCCTCTATACCCTCGGCTTGTTCCTGTTGTATGTGGAGCATCTGGACGCGCCGGCTGCGGCAGATGAACCGTGGCGCCCGTAAAGCTATAGCCGCTGTTTTTTGTGTCCAAAAAGCGAATGCCCATTGTGACTTTCTGAACCTACAAGGAATGGAGCCATGAATCGCACCCATTCTCGTTTTATCTTAAATCGCCATGACCTTTTTAGACTGCTCGGCGTAGCCGGCATCGCCACACTCGGTGGTTATGCGCTGTTCGAGACTGCGCCGTGGCTCAACTCCGATCTGCAAGCGATCAAGATCCGGCAACTCCTGGAGCAGGATTCAGCAACGTCGGCACCCATGCGCGAACTGGTACGGTATGCGACGCTGGCGGCGAGTGGGCACAACACCCAGCCATGGACGTTTGCCGTCACACAGAACGCGATTGACATTCACCCCGACTACACACGGCGGTTGCCGGCCGTGGACCCCGATGATCGTGAGCTATGGATTAGCCTGGGCTGTGCGCTCGAAAACCTGTTGGTGGCGGCTCGCGCAGTTGGCTATGCGCCTGAAGTCACCTACCCCGGTGCCGCAGATTTCATTCGCGTGACGCTGACCAAAACCACGCCGCAGGCTGGAGCCGTGTTCGATGCCATCACAGTGCGCCAGAACACCCGCTCCGAGTATGACGGCCAGATCATCAAAATTGCCGGCCTGGAGCAGACGTTGTCGCTGGAGCCCGGCATCGTGCGGCACTTTGTGACCAGCCCAGCCGATTTGGAGCGGGTGCTGGCGTATGTGAATCAAGGCAATCTGAGCCAGTATGCAAACACGGCCTTCGTGGATGAGTTGATCCACTGGATTCGTTTCAACAAGAGGGAGGCACTGGCATCGCTCGATGGTTTGTATACCCGCAGTTCAGGCAACCCTGAAGTGCCGCGTTGGATCGGACAATTGTTCGTGAGCGGCACCAAGCCCCAACAGCAGGCCGATGCCGATGCCCAAAAACTGCGCAGTTCCTCGGGTGCCGTCATCATCACTTCGGAATCGGATGATAAGACGGCCTGGGTGCGCACGGGTCAGGTATATGAGCGCATGACGCTGACCATGACCTCGTTGAACATCAAATCAGCCTTCCTCAACCAACCCATCGAAGTGGCCGATGTGCGTGGGCAGTTCCAGACAGCCATGGGGCTAGGCGAGGCCAAACCGCAGTTGCTGGTTCGCTTTGGCTATGCGGATGCGATGCCGCCGTCATTGCGCCGGCCGGTGGAGCAAGTGCTCGTGAACGCTTAACCCGCTACGCTCTCATCACGTATCCCATCCATTATTTAGGAGCACTACTTGAAAAGTAAAATTCTCGCCTTCGTGCGTGAAAACCCCGTGCCGTTCGTTGGTGTCATCGGCCTTCTG
>JBBQST010000218.1:0-7809 GCA_038213625.1 Thermoflexales bacterium | reverse complement strand
TGCCGGCAATCCCATCTTCGGTGAAAGCGTGTCTGGGCTGATTTCGCCCACCGCGCGTGGCACGCTCAGCCCGTTCGGCCAGACGAATGAAAGCGGCCAGACTTTTGCGATCTGGACGCCGGGCACCGTCAGTGGCAGCGGTGTCATCACCGCGAGCGTGGGTGCGATTTCAGGCACGGCCGCCATCACCGTCACGCCGGGCCCGGTGTCCAGCGTGAACCTGAGCGCATCACCTGACTTAATTGTCGCGAATGGCGTCAGCACAACGACCGTGACCGCGACGTTGACAGATCAATTCGGCAATCTCATCTCTGGTGTGTCGGTGACACTCTCCACAAATTTAGGTGCGATTGCGCCGGTGACGGCCACCACCAATGTGAGTGGTGTGGTGACTGCAACGCTGACCTCGGTGGCCAGCATTGGCGTTGCCACGGTGCAGGCCAGCTCGGGTGGCCAGACGGGTACGACGACGGTTCGGTTTGGGGTTGCGCCGGGCCAATTCACCGCCGTACTGACGACCTCGACCCTGATCACCACGGGCAATCTATTGACCTATACATTTGTGCTGACCAACAACGGCGCCGTGACCCAAACCAATGTCGGCATGATTGCAGCGATACCCGCTGAGACCACATTCATCAGTGTCTCAGGCGGTGTGTACGGGGGTGGGTTGGAGAGGAGCCGGCGCATCAAGCCCGCAGCAACTGACGTCAACGCGGTATCGTGGACAGGCACTTTGGCTCCCGGGGAGTCACATACCATCATTTACACCGTGCGGGTCACCAAGCTGTTCGGCCCGCTGACGGCCACGGCGCAGGGTGTTGTGGACGCCGTGGAGATCTTCTCGTCCGGTCCAGTGACAACGACCGTCGTGCCGGCTGCGCAATTGCGACTGTCCCAGGTGCTCAACCAGACACCGTTCGAATGATGCCGGTGTAATTTTGACAACTCCCACGCTAAGGCGACTGGGATTCTTGAGCATCGACAATGGCAACGGGATATGAAATGACCACGTGACTTTGGTTCTTCCGCAAGTTTGGTGATTAAAAGCAAAACAGGAAAGTTGAAGAAGACAGGTGATTTTTGATAAGCCATCAAATACCAGGTGTTTGATATTGCCAAGTTCAACTTACTGCTTTTTGCCTGCATCATTCAGCTTGGATCACCAAACCTGCGGATAAACCTGACAATGGGGTTGGGCTTCCCCCGAAAAAGTGGTTCTTCCGCAGATTTGGTGAAAATAGCAATTCCCATTAGTTCGCCCGTATGGAATCCCTGTAAAAAGCCGCAGATTTAGAAGAAAGCAGTACATAATGGCGGATATTAATCACCAAACCTGCGGAAGAACCACTAAATCGGGGGAGGTCCACACCGTGACAGCGTTCAATAAACTTCCCCATCCAAAATTTGCACTAGTGGGTCAGCCAGCGAACCTGATACGGCTCCATCGTGACGCCCAAACCTCGCAATAGACAGCGGCTGCCATTCACCATATCATCAGCCGATTTGTCCGTACCCAGCAACTCACGCCAAGGCAAACACACTTGGGTGGGTTGATCCGTGACATTAATCAGGCACAACACTGGCTGGCGCGAGTTCCGTCCGACTCTTTGCACGATCAATGTCGATGACAGCCCTTTGACAATGAGTTGTTTGCCATAGGGATCAAACGCGGCATGTTGCCCGCGAACCCGTAGAAGGTGGGTGAGTCGGCGCAGAACGCGAGACCGGCATGAGTGACGTTCAATCAGTTCACTCTCCAGATCCGCCAGATTTAATTTTTCGCGGTTGATAGCACGGTTGTGACCCAAAAGTTCAACACCGGCCGACCAGCCGCGTGAGCCAAACAGGCTGTGAAAATAGATACCAGGCATGCCGATGAGCGAGAACATGATGGCGTGTGCGGCAATAAAACGATCGATAGATTGAGCTTCGGTTTGCGCTTCGCTGCCCTCATCGGCTTGACCTGTCAGCGCGTCAAAGTAGTTGACGTTGAGTTCATACGGACTTTGGGTGCCATCACCATTAGTCTTGTAACTCACCTTTCCGCCGACCTGCTGAGTCACATTCACCAAGTTATCAATCTGCATGTCATTTAAGATGCCGCGAACCGGGTTCAGCCCGACTCCATCGTGTGAGGCCAAAAAGTTGAAAAACGTGGTCTTGTCCGACGGCAAAGCCAGATTGGATGCCCACTCCGCAATGGCGGTCGCGTCGCCGGTTTGCAGTGTGTGCAAGGTCAGCGGCGGCAGGGCAAAGTTGTAAACCAATTGGGCTTCATTAGTGCCATTTCCAAAATAAGCGATATTGTCTATATGCGGCACATTGGTCTCAGTAATGAGCTTGACGTGCGGCGTCGCTTCATCCAACACGGCTCGCATCAGCTGTATCACCTGATGCGTTTGCGGCAAGTGAATACAAGTGGTGCCGAGTTCCTTCCACAAATAGGCGATCGCATCCAACCGAATAAACTCCGCACCTTGCTCGGCATAAAACAACAGCAAATCCACGATCTTGAGCAGCACCTGCGGATGGCGATAGTTCAAATCCACCTGATCGGCACTAAATGTCGTCCAAACCCGCTTTTCGCCGGCCTCGGTTTTGAATGAGGTGAGTAGCGGCAGCGCACGCGGACGGACCACCTGAGTCAAATCTGGGTTGCCGTCCACACTCACAAAGTGATCCTGATAGTGCGGGTCGCCCTTCAAAAAAGATTGGAACCAGTTGTGCTGCACCGAGGCATGATTGATGACGGCATCGAACATCATCAGATATCGCCCGGCCAGTTGTTGAATGTCCGCCCATGTGCCCAGTGCTGGGTCTACCGCGCGATAGTCGGCGACCGAAAACCCATCATCGGAGGTGTAGGGAAAGAAGGGCAAAAGATGAAGACACGGCACCACATCACCCAGATACATTTCACACAATTTGCCGAGCGTGCGCAAAGGCGGCGTATCCGGCTCACGCACCTGATCGCCGTAGGTGATCAACATGGCATCCTGCTCATTCAAATCATAAGCTCGCCGCTGCGGCATGCGGTGAGTCTGGATCAAGCGCCGCAACTGTCGGGCGGTTTCCAGACCGGCTTTTACACCATACAGTGCAATGCAATGGTTCTGTAATGTGTCACGCACCTCTATCACATCAATCTCACATTCTTTTACTGCTTCCTTTTCGATCATATATTTGGAGTCTCCCGAGAGATTCACGCATAACCTGAACGTTTGGCGGTTTAACGCGCTCAGGTCATCAGAAAGTAGTTCACTTAATCCCAAGTCAGATTCAAATACTGGCTTGTAACACGGCACACGCTCTGTTCATCAAACGCATGGACTCCCATGCCATTACCGTTTGGGATCTGGCTTAGCGCGGATTTGGGCAGGTTGACATGCGCGCGCCGGAACGCCCAGTTCAACCACACCAACCAAGCTACTGGCAACATCCAGGCGGGTGTGCCGCGCAAACCCTGACGACATGCGCGAGGTTGCACGATTGCATGGATCAACCGCCAGTGGCGATGGTCGAAGGCAAAATCACACAAATTCCCAATCTGCCCATCGGTGCCGAAAAGCACATAGCCCAGAATTTCGCGCAAGCTTCGCAAATGAGACTTGTGTGTAATGGGGTGCTGGATTGGGTGCCGGGGCGAAAGAATCTTTGCCGCGGCCCGACGTGCAAGGGGCATCAGCCAGTTCAACATAACGGGTGATTGTGCAAGCCACGAAGTCAGCCTGCAAGTCAACCATGTCCCCTGTTGTCTCGCAAAATGGGCCGTGCATTGTCGGCTCATTGATGGGTCTGCCGCTGGGTCAGGACACAAGCGCAGTTGTTGTCGGCTCAGTGACAGATCGCACGTACGGCGGGCTTGATCGAGCTGCAACACATGAGGACACACCAGCTTCTCACGCTGACCCAGACCATGCCCCATCCGCAACACAGCATAGGTCACGCACCACAAAGCATCATCGACCAACAGGTCATGAATATGAGCAATTCGTCGGCCTTGTGAATAGACTGGGATGCCGAGCAAAGCCTGCACGCTTTCCATATCCCATTGTGTGACGGATCGGGCCGATTACGCATCCGCGAAACCGCATATTTAGCGGGTCAATTCTTGGTGTTGGCCGTCACAGATTGGGATTTTGGAATTTCCCCCAGGCGTTGCAGCAGCGGCATCATCGTCAGCCCCTGCACAAAGATGGAGAACGCCACGACTGCAAAGGCGACTGTGATGATCTCGTCGCGCTGGGCAGTCTGCAAGGGCAACCCCAATGCCAATGCCAGTGCGAGTGCCCCTCTTAGGCCGCCCCAAAACAGCAGATGTTGGTGCGAGCGCTGGATGCGCCATCGATCGGACCGGCTGAAGAGCGCCGCGATCGGATAAATTGCCACGGCCCGCCCCAGCGTCACCAGAATGATCGCGAACACGGCCGGCACCAGCACGTTGAGAAAATTTTGATTGGCTTCGCGAATGCCAATCAGAATAAAAATCAACGAGTTCGCCACAAAGGCCGCATATTCCCAAAAGGAGATAACCGCGACACGGCCTCGACTTGAGATGGGGCCGAGATGGCCCAGGTTGCCAATCATCAATCCGGCCGTTAGCGTGGCCAGCACGCCTGAAAAGTGAAAGTGTTCGGCCAGCAAAAATGAGCCATAGGCCGCGACCGTGGTAAAGGTGATCTCAATGAGGTGATCGGTCGTGCGACCGGCCAGCAACAAGGCGGCACCAGCCACCACTGCACCACACACCACACCGCCCAGAACATTGGCGAGCAAACTTTGCGTCACACCCAGCACCGTGATATCGCCACCGGCCGCCAGCAGCATTGCCAAACCAAAAGCAATGGCGGCGGTGCTGTCATTAAACAGGCTCTCAGCTTCCATCAACAGCCGCAACCGCCCATGCACACCGCCGTCTTTGAGGGTGGCAATGACCGAGACCGGATCGGTTGCCGCAATGAGTGTGCCAAACAACGCGGCGCTGCTCCAATCCCAGCCGGCCAAGAAATGCATGCCCAGCGTCGTGACCGCAGCCGAGAGCACCACACCCAGCGTTGCAAAGGAAACAATGACCGGCAAGTCCTTGCGCAGGTCGGGCCAGCGAATATTTAAAGTGGCCTCGAAGACCAAGGGCGGCAGAAATGCCGTAAAAATCAGCTCTTTGGTGAGTTCAATTTCACGCGTTCTGGTCAACATGGCCAGACCAATGCCGGCCAATACCAACCCCACCGAGTAGGGCGTGCGAAAACGTCGGGCAATCATGGCGACCACCGCCGCAATGAGTAAGAGGAGTTCAATTCGTTCGATGCTCAATTCCATAATTCGGCTTCCCGTGTGATGTCGATACAGGTTTGCAAAAATATTATCTGTCAGATGTCTATTACAGAACCGGCAGTGTCACTTAGTATGAGCGCATGATGATCCTGGGTTTGGACGCGTTCACGGTGGCGCTGTTTGTGGTCGGCTTTGTTCTTTTGATTGTCGGTAGTGAAGTACTGGTGCGCGGGGCCGCCCGGCTGGCCATGTCGATGGGTATCTCGCCGTTGGTGGTGGGGCCGACCGTCGTGGCATTTTGCACCAGCGCGCCGGAGTTGGCGGTGTCGCTCCAATCGGCCGCCGCCGGCAAAAGCGACCTGGCACGGGGCAATGTCATTGGCAGCAACATCTCAAACATCATGCTGATCCTGGGCGTATCGTCGCGCTGACCACCCCTCTGACATTCGGCAACAGCTTATTGCACTGGATGTGCCGCTGATAATCGTGGCGTCGCTGGTGATGATGGCCAGATCAACCGGCTATAGATGCTCAGATAGCAATGTGATGATCTGGTTCGTCATCCCTCTGACCATCATCACCCTACTCACGTTGGTCATCCGCCAAGTGCGGGCCAATCGACTGGCGAGTCTGAGCCGCTGAAGATCGATCAGGTCGGTCGCATATTGGTCGCACACATGAATTCTCAAGCCTCCCCAATAGGCACACGAACCTGAACACGAGTGCCTTTACCCGGTGAGGAAGTCAGAACAAGCGTGCCACCGACCGACCACACCCGTTCCTGCAACCCTATCAGGCCAAAATGATCTGCCTGGGTCAACTCGGTCATGCTATCCGGCGGCACAAAACCGATGCCGTTATCGATAATATCCAGATGCACCGAGTCAGACGTGTAATCCAACTGAACAGTTGTGGCTGTGGCAGCGGCATGTCTGCGGATATTCGACAGTGCCTCCTGAGTGATTCGATACAAAGCCACTTCTTTCTGACTGCCAAGTGCAACCGGCGTCCCACGAACGATGAGTTGAGTTTGACTCCGCGCATGAATCGCTTGAGGTAATTGATTGACCAATTCGCGTAACGAAGGCACCAGACCCAGATCTTCAAGCGCGGGTGGCCGCAGATTGCGACTGATCCGACGAATCCCGTGTTGGGTTTCTAAAAGCATCTTTTGCATCCGCACCAACTGGACTTGCTTCTCGGGCTGGGTCTCCAGAACCTGATACAGCTCAAACTGACGTGAGATGGCAAGCAGGTTCTGAATGGTTTCATCGTGTAGCTCACGGGCAATGCGACGGCGCTCATCCTCATGGGAATTCGTAACGGAGCCAACGTAGCGGCGCAGACCTGCTCGATAGCCCTGCAACCGTTTCGCCATACTCGCGAACGAGCCGGCCAGGATATCGATCTCGCGGATGCCACTCGGCGGAACAGGATCGACATCATTCCCCCACGATACCTGGGTGGTTTGCAGCGCCAATGCGCTGATCGGCTGCTCAATCCGGCGAAGACTTCGGGCCAACAAATAAGTTGCGCCGATCATGACAGCGAGTCCCACCAGACCGATCAGCCAGATGTACGGCGCAACTGGCGCGATGACATCGCTCCACGGTTCGCGCACAACCACCCCCCAACCCATTTCACCAATTGGCACAAACCCGGCCACTACTTGCTCGCCCTCCGCTGAGATGTATAGGGTGCCGCCTCGCCCACCGGCAATAACCTCCCGCACAAACTCGCGATCGGTAAAGTTTTTCCCCAAGTTGTCTGCATCGGGGTGAAAGATCACCGCGCCTGTGCGATCAACCACATAGGCAAATCCGGATTGACCAATCCGAAACAGGCGAATGGGCGCGCTAAACGCTGTATTTGTTAAGTTCGTGGCTCCCATCAACACACCTGCAAACTGATCCTGCTCATCGAGAATGGGAACGGCAACAACCATAAGATAGCGAGTGGTCTCAGTTGTGGTAGTGCTGGGCGCAATATCTCGCATTGCATCACTGAACACGGGCTTGCGCTCGGCACGAACGCGCCGAAAAAAGTCCTGGGCGGCAATGCTCGTGCCGAATAATCGAGTGGAATCTGTGGTCAACGCACCCTCGGCGTTGGCGACATCGACACCGGCATCAAACACTTTCAGAACATCGCTCGCCTCTTGCAGTGTGCGTTCACGCGTTGCCGCCTGACGCAAGTTGGGATTGGTGGCCAAAGCCGTTAACGTTTGCGCTCGCACATCCAGCACAGCCTGAGCACGAGCCGCAGCAATTTCAGCGAAACGCATATCCCGGTCAATGACCAGTGCGCCGAGAATTTGTTGATACAGCAACGCACTGGCCACAATCATCATAACCAGCACGAGAATCATGGGTACGATGACGCGCAGAAACAGTTCTGCAAAGAGTGACCGTGGTCGAAACAACCTTAATTTCATAGGTCGGGCACGGCTGCGGACCCGCAGTATGCACAGACTTGTGACCCGCTTTCTGTCGGCGTCATGCGATTAATCTGCGTCTGGCTCGATCACCAGCC
>JBBQST010000217.1:0-7846 GCA_038213625.1 Thermoflexales bacterium | reverse complement strand
GAACTCGGCGCGGTAGCCGTCGTAGCTGGCGATCTCAACATCCTGGAAGCCGTGCTTGTCGAGGTGCTTGCGCAACAGGTCCACCACGATCTCGGGCGTGAGTCCTGGCACCAGCCGAAAATCCACTTTGGCGCTGGCCTCAGCCGGCAACACTGTCTTGGTGCCCTTGCCCTGCCAGCCACTGGTCAGGCCGCAAATGGTGCAGGTGGGGTCGAAGTAATATTTCTTGAGCGCGTCGATGCCGGTTGCGCCGCCCAGGAATTCCTTGACGTCCCACTTCTCGCGAATGGCCACTTCTTCAAACGGCATCTTGCGCAGCATCTCCATCTGCGCCTCAGTCGGCTGCTGAACATGGTCGTAGTAGCCGTCGATCAGGATGCGCTCGTTCTGGTCCTTGAGCGTGCTCAACGCCCACACCAGCCGCCAGGCCGCGTTAATCGCCAGTGGCGCATTCGAGGAGTGCAGATCGTGCGCCACACCTTTGACCCGCAGTTGCACATAGCAAATGCCCTTCACCCCCATCCATAGGCAAAAGCGACCCTTCTCGTCGAAGCCGCCAAACTCCCACAGGCAGGCATCGGGTTTGCCGATCATGGCTTTGTATTTTTCGATCCATGCATGCAGGTGAATCGAGCCAATTTCTTCCTCTCCCTCGATCAGCCACTTGATCTTGAACGGCAATGGCCCCTGCGTTTTCAGCCACGCTTCGATGCCGTGAATGCGGGTGACCAGCTCGCCCTTGTCGTCGCTGGCCCCGCGCGCGAACATGAAGCCGTTTTTGATAGTCGGCTCGAACGGCGGCGTGTCCCACAGTTCCAGCGGCTCGGCCGGTTGCACGTCGTAGTGGTTGTAGATGAGCAAGGTCCGATCGCCCTCCCCAAGCTCCGCCCACACCACCGGCGGCGCATCGCCCTCGGTCGGCACCACCTTCACATCGGCACCCAGGCCGGTGAGACGCCGCGCCACCAGCGCCGCCATCTCGACCACACCCTGGCCGGTGGCCGCCACGCTGGGTTGCCGTAAAAAATTCTTGTAGTCCTCGAGCAGGCGCTCGCGGTGTTCGAGCAGATAGGCATCAAAGGTCGCTTGGTTCATGCGCCTATTGTCCGGCAAAACCAGCCAAATGCACAGAATGTGTGTTGGGCATTCGGCACAATTTAGTAGCTCGACAGTTGAGCAACCGATGATCCGCGCTTTATGCTGAGTGGTATGCGAAAACTGATTTTGAGCGCATGTGCGGTTTATGTTGTGGCCGTCGGTGTCATTGCTATCACGCTTCATTCGGCAAAACCAGGGCCATCAGGACAAGCAATTCAAGGCGTGGGCATCGGCAATTATTCAGCACCAAATAGCATCGCCTATCTTTCGGGACAGCGACTGGCCTGCGCGCGGTTGCCGGCTGGAGACGCATTTGCAGAGCGCTGCACCGTTAGCATTGCGGACAAGGTGTTGGAGATTCGCGCACAGCGCAACGGGCCTGAATCCATGAATCAATTGGGCGGCACGTGTGCGGCGTTCTACAACGAACGTGAATGGCCGTGTGAAATGGGAATGCGCCATGCCAATGTCGCCTGGTTTGCCTATATTTCGCCGCAACTGGGATTGAGCTCGCAAGACATGGATGTGCTGCGCCAGCATTACTGGATTGAGAATTTGCCGGAACAGCCGTTCATCAACTTGTCGCTGGTCATTGCCGGAATTACGACGGCACTGGGGTTGGTGGCCGTGCCTGTATTAATTGCGCCACGCGTGCAACGCAGATCTTTGACAGCCTTGATCACGGTATATGCCAACTTGATGCTATTGCCGGCCACATTCATCCTCTCACTGTGGCTCACCGCTGGGTTGTGGGATTAGCGGCATCCGTCACACCAACGGCGGCGCGATGGGAAACAGTAATAGCCCGAGCACAAAGCTGACGGCATTGGCGGCCAGGCTGACGAGGGCGCTGCGTTGGATGGACAGTGTGCGCCGGCTGAAAAAGTAGAGCAGCACGGCTTCAAATCCCACCGCAAACAATTCGGCCCCAACCAGCACAATGGGATACGACACGCCGGCCGTGTTGGGAAACTCGTTGTTGCCGTAGCCAGCGACGAGAAATGTGCCGAATAAACAGGCCAGGCTGATCGGCACCGCCAGCGCCAGCAGCACGATGCTGATGACGCGGCTGTTGCGGGTCGAGGCCAGCCGCAGCCAGACCAGCAAACCGCCCAGCCCCAGCGCACTGATGAGCAGGACTGCGCCGACCAGCCGCTCACTCGGCAGATGCCATGGCAGGAACGAGGGGAAGAACGTCCACACCACTGGGAAGGACAACACCTGCATCAGCCCGGCCAATCCCAGCAACGGCCACAGTGTTTGTTTGAATCCGACCAGCAGCAGCGCAATCACGGCCAGCTCGCTGATCAACGTGAGCAGAAACGCGGGACCAAAATTGCTGTTTGTGTCGAGTGCAGGAATGCGTGAATCTGGGGTGAGCGTGAGTTGACCCGCAGCGGCCACAGCAACCTTAAAGTGCTCCTGCGCGCCGTAGCCCTGTTGTTGTGCCATCGCCACCACGCCGCTCTCATAAGCCTGATTGCCCTGCTGTGCCACCAGCTTAAAGCGCACCGGCATTCCATCGAATGACATCAGCAGGCAGATGTTTTTGGAGCAGCCGAAATCTACATGGGCTTTGGATGTGCCTGACGCACAGGCTGTTGCACTGCAATTCCCGAAGTGGGCCAGCACAGCGGCCGATGCGCTGCACTTGGACTCGCCGGCACCACACTCCAAAATTTGCACTGCGCTTGGATTCACCGCCTGCCCTGCGCCATCGACAAAAGTAAACCAGGTGCGCGGCATGGGCGGCGCTGCGTTGGCCGAGGCGATTTGTGGCCATAGCAAAAATGCAACCACTGTGATGGCCAGCCGCACGAGATGGAAGGCATGAGTCCGGGATTTAAGGGATGGAATTCGCATGGCTGGCCACTCATGGCGCATCGCTCTACGCGCAAAGCTCAGTGAAACTTCTTGCCTGTGGACTCACGATAGCGTGCTAAATCCGTGTAGTTCTTGCTGGGGTCGGCGTAGGTGTTGCCGGCCAGATCGCGGCCACGAGCCAGGTAAATCTGGTGCGGGTAGTTGGTGATCTCGGGAGCGATGAACTTGACCGAGGTGGGCATGTAGCGCATGGTGTAGCCGCAGCGGCGCTGGTCGCTGGTGTTGGCCGGGCTGCTGTGTTGGAGTTTGCCGTCGTGCAGGCTGGCCTGGTTGGGTTGCAAGTCGATGGGAACCGCGAGCGCGTCCTTTCGCTGCGAGGGTTTGATCTCGGTGGCAAAGACGTTCGTTGCCGCGTCCACGGGATCATAATCACTGAAGCCGTTGTGGTGGGTCTTGGGAATCACAACCATGCCGCCGTTGGCTCGGGTCGAGGGATCAATCGCCAGCCACACCGTGCACACGTTCATCGGCTCCAGCCGGCCCTTCCAGTAGGCGCTGTCCTCGTGCCACGGCACCCGCTTGCCATCGCCTTTGGGCTTGCAAATGAAGTGGCTGCTCCATAGCGCGATGTTGGAGCCGAGAATCGGCTCGACCAGATCCAGCACTTCGTCGGCAAACAACCACTCGAACAGGGCCGGGTCGGTGAAGTGCGGCACATCCATCGCTTCGGGGCGAATGTCAGATGGCAACGCGCTCAGCTTGTTCTCGAAATGCGCCTTGAGTTTGTCGAATTTGGCTTGCGGAAACACATCCTGCGCGTAGATCAAATAGCCGTCCTGGCGATACTTTTCCACTTGCGCGTCACTGAGTGGCGCGGCCGTGGCGGGTCTGGCAAGGGGGGTCGTGCTCATGGTCAGGTGATCTTAGCGGAAATTCGAGGGGAGGGTGTTTTGCCTCTATGAGATTGACTCTGACTCGCGCCGCATGTGCAATAACCCCAGCAAAATTCCCATCAGCAAAAAGGTGTTGGCCACATACAGGTTGTCGACCAGGTGATGCACAGTGAGGTGGGCCCAGCTGCCCAATAACCCCACGGCCACAAACCGCGACTGCAACACGCCGCTGATCAAATGACGCACAGATAGATGGGCGGCCGGCGTAGCTGGGGGCAACCTGCGACGCGCCAGATGCCATGTGGTGGCGATGATGGCGACCCACAAAACGACGTAGGCCACAAACCCGATCACGCCGGTTTCGGCAAACACATTGATGTAATAGTTGTGGGCGTGGCCGAGCGCATTCACCCAATAGAGCAGGCGATATTGGTCGTACACGGCATCGTAGTTGCCAAAGCCGACGCCGAGCCAGGGATGGTTGCGCATCATATCGAGGCCGGCCTGCCAGTGGGCCAGCCGCTCGACATTGGAGAAGTTGACGTTGGTGAGATAGATGCCGCGCGCATCCAGACTGCCGTATTCGCCAAGGAAACTTTCGAGCTGGGCGATGAGTGTGTTGGGAATGAGATTGAATGCAAATGCAGCCAGCCCAATCAACACCACCAATGCCAGCACACGCCCCGGCCACGGCACCAACGCCAGCGCCATGACCGCCACCGCCGCAAACAAACCCAGCCGCGCGCCGCGTGAGCCAGAGGTGATCACGCCGCTGGCAGCCAGCACCGCGATCACCGTGACCACGAGTGTCAGTAAAAGAAATTGACCATTGACCATTGACCATTGACGCTTTCGCAATTGGTCAATGGTCAATCGTAAATGGTCAATCTGGCTCCACAACGCCAGCGCGATGCCGGCCACCACCGGCCACAACAGGCCCATGTAGCCGCCGTAGGGGTTGGGTTGCTCGAAGGTGCCAAAGGCGCGGTAGAAGCGAGTGCCGGGGATGTTGAACTCGGGTGGCCCGTAGCCGCGCGTGTATTGAACCCAGCCCAGGACGCCCTGAAAGGCGGCTGAAAACACCAGCGCGCCAATGAGAATGGCGCGGTTGCGCGGGTTGCGTTCGCTGGCCACGGCCCCATACAACAGCAAAATCTCAACCCACTTCAACCACTCGCTGGCCCAATCGGTAAAGGAGACGGCCGGGAAGAAGGAGAGGGCGGTGGCGACGAGGAAGAGTAGGAGAAAGGGCAGGAGGGGAAAGGGGAATGGGGAATGGGAAGGCCAAAATCCTTTCCCATTCCCCATTCCCCTTTCCCCTTGCAACAAGCTTCGGCAGAGATAGGCAACCAGCCACACGGCCAGCAAAATCTGGCCAGGGTCGAGGCGCGGGTCGATGTTGATGCGGGTGTAGGGCGTGAACGGCGCCAGCACGATGATGGCGGCCAGCCCCAGCGCGGGCTCGGCAAAGATGAGCAATAGCAGCGCCAGCCCGGCCAGTGCGCCACCCAGCAACACCAGTTGCGGCAACGGCAACCCGCCGGCCAGTGCGCCAGCCAACAGTGCCGCAGCCAGCCATAAGCCAGACAGCCACCACCGGCTTTGCCGCAAGTGCACCCGAATCGTCGCCATCACACAAAGCCCTGATCAGGCTGGTTTTACCACTGGCTTACTCTTCACCAGGATGTTCCAGGTGCCGCGCTGGACGATGTCGCCGGTGTGCTTGGACAGCGTGATCTTGAAGGAGACCCGGCCGTTCTTCAGGCGCGGAAAGGCTTTGGTTTCGGTCACCTCGGCTTCCAGCTTGATCGTGTCGCCAATGAAAATAGGTGCGGTGAACTCCCACTCCAGGCCACGGAATAATTCGACCGTGCCGAGCATAAAGCCCATCTGGAAGGCCAGACCGCTGGCGATGCTGAGGCCGAGCAGGCCGTGGGCGATGCGCCGGCCGTAATACTGGCTCTTGCTGAACGCCTCGCTGGTGTGAATCTCGTTGTAGTCGCCGCTGAGCCCCGAGAACATCACGATGTCGGTTTCGGTGATCGTGCGCGATGGTGAAGTGGCTTTGTCGCCGATGACGAACTCCTCGAAGAAAAGCCCTGTGCTTGCTGTGAGTGCCATGCGGGCATTGTAGGCGAATGCGGTGCCGACGGTGACTTGGGTTCGCATTGTTGTTCCTGCATAGCTGAATTTTAGGATACACTTTCTGTCCTTCCAGCCATGGCCACTGCAAACGTCGAACTGCGCGAATTCATCGTCCAACACTTCAGCCGCGATGAGCTGTTTCAGTTCTGCTTTGCCTACTTTCGCGATTTCTTTGAGGATCACGAAGGGTCAACCGTCGGCAAGCGCGCTCTGGCTCAAGGCTTGGTGGAATATTGCGAGCGGCGTCAGTTCATGGACAACTTGCGCGCCAACTTGCAGCGAGAGCGGCCGGTTCCCTACGCCGACGAATTTGGGCGATTGGTGGTGACCGAGGTGGCCCCGCAACCCCGTAATCCAAGCCAGGTCTTCCTCAGCCACACCCACCATGATGCCGAGTTTGCGCGCCGGCTGGCCCAAGATTTGCGCGATGCCGGTCTGACGGTGTGGATGACGCCGGACAGCATTCAGCCCGGCGAGCAGTGGGTCAGCGCCATTGACCGCGGGTTGAAGGAGAGCAGCCTGTTCGTGGTGGTGCTCTCGCCCGATGCCGTGCGCTCCAAATGGGTGAGAAGTGAGACGCAGTGGGCGCTGCAGACCGAGCAGAGGGGCGAGGCCACCCTGGTGCCGGCGCTGTTCAAGCCGTGCGATGTGGCGCAGTTGTCGGCTCTGCTCACCCTGATTCAGTATGCCGATTTTGAGCAGGATTATGGGCAAGGGCTGGACAGTCTGTGTGAACGGCTGGGGGTGCAAACCCAGGCAATGCGGGATCGCCAGGCGGCAAAAGAGGCGCAACGCAAAGCAGCGGCGGAAGCGCAACGCCAGCGTCAAGAAGCCGAGCAAAGACAACGCAACGCCGCAGCAGAAGCGGCTGCACGACAGCACGCCGAAGACGAGCGCAAGCGGCGTCTGGCTGAAGCGGCACAACGTTCGGCCAAGCCTTTTGTTCCGCCACCGGTCACCGGCACAACTAGAAGACCCGACCCCCAACTGGCTACCCCGGTCACACTTGGCAGACGGCGGGTCTCCCGACGCGCGCTGGTGTTGGGGCTGGGCACACTGGCCGCTGGCGGGCTTGGCGTGGTGTGGACGGCAAACAGGCTAAGCCCGCCGTCTCCAACGCCCACGCCGGATCAAGTTGTCATCCCCACGGATAGCAGTGCGGCTTCTGGCACTGAAATCACGCTGAACCTGTCCAATGGCGTGACGATGATCTTGCTGCGCGTGCCGGCCGGCAACTTTCTGATGGGCAGCGACAAGGCCAAAGACCTAAATGCGCAGGATGATGAATTGCCCCAGCACACGGTGTTTTTATCAGAGTATTACATCGGCAAGCACGAGGTGACGAATGCGCAGTGGGCGGCTTATGCTGAGGCAAAGGGATTGGCTTTCGACAAACCTTCGGGCAAGGCCGATCACCCAGTGGTCAATGTCTCGTGGGCCGATGCGGGTGCATTCTGCGCGTGGCTGAGCCAGCAAAGTGGACAAACGGCGCGCCTGCCGACAGAAGCACAATGGGAGAAGGCGGCCCGTGGCAGCGATGGGCGCATTTATCCGTGGGGCAATGATTTTGATTCGAGCAAGGCGAATAGTTCGGAGGCTGGCAAAGGCGACACGACTCCCGTAGGCTCATTCAGCCCACAAGGTGACAGCCCGTATGGCGCAACGGACATGGCCGGCAATGTGTGGGAATGGTGCGCCGATTGGTATGACGCGAACCTCTACAAGAACCGCGGCACAGATCAGGTTAAGGATCCCACCGGCCCAGCCAGTGGCGAGTATCGCGTGGTGCGGGGCGGCTCTTGGGTCCACCTCATTGACCTCGCTCGCTGCGCTTACCGCGACTGGAACGCACCCGTCAGTCGCAGCCTCGACGTTGGGTTTCGGGT
>JBBQST010000216.1:0-7922 GCA_038213625.1 Thermoflexales bacterium | reverse complement strand
GTTCCTTCGACTGCGGTGGCCTGTTCCGCTGCAACTTTCCATCAAGCATCCAGGCCCCTCCGCTCAGGATGCTTGCATATATCTGTGCGGCTTACTGCGTAACATCAGTTACTTGGCAAATCTCGATTCCCGCTCACATCTATTGTGGAACCGGCACGCTCGAAGCCGTAATCCTGCGCGCCACCAGCCCCAACAGCACCAGCGTAAACAGGCCTGTGATCAAAAATGGAAGGGTGCTGCCGAACCAATAAAACAGGGCTCCACCAATGATCGGCGTTAGCGCATTGGCCGCGCTGCTCATCGAGGTGGAGGTGCCCAAAAGTGTGCCGATCTCGGTGGGCTGGGCGAGTTTGGTGATGGCGCTGTTGATGGTGGGCGACAGCACCGAACCGCCGATGGCAATCGGGATTATAGCCACAAAGATCCACGCCCACCCCAGCCAGCCGTTGCCGGTGTCATCCGGCACATCCACCTTCACCTTTTGTTCGTCCAGGGCCGTTACGGTTTTATTCTGCGAGAGTTCGGCCAGCAAAGCCTGTCGCGAATAACCGGGAGCAGGTTGGCGCGGCGTGACGGCGGTCAAAATCATGCCGGCCGCCAGCGTACTCAGGCCCAGCAATATGATCCAGCGGTCGCCGTGTTTGGCGCTCCAAACGCGAATCAAGCCGCCCAGCACAATCACGCTGATTACCCCAATAAACACAAACAAAATGGCATTGCCGCTGGCACTCATGCCCAGCCGGCTCAAGGTAAACAGCGGCAACAAATACTCCAGCCCGCCAAACACAAACTGCTGCGCAAACATCAACACCAGCAAAAAGCCAATGTGTGGCCGGCCCAGCACTGTCAGAGTTTGCTTCAAGGTCGGCACTGTTCGCTGATGCTTCCCCCGCTTTTCAATGGGCAGACTCTCGGGCAACAAAAACACCGTCAGCAAAATGGAGAGCAATGAGAACGCCGCGGCCACAAACGCGACCACGTGATAGTTGTTGCCACTCACCGACAGCGTGAGGAAGGCCAGCACCGGCCCTATCGTAAATCCCAGCCCAAAGGCCGCGCCGATGAGACCCAATGCCTGGGTGCGATTCTTCTCAGTCGTGCTGTCGGTCAGGACCGCCTGTGCAGTGGAGATATTGCCACCAGAGATGCCGTCGATGGCGCGAGCCAGCAACAACATGGGTAAAGACCCTGCAAATCCCATCAGCGTGAACCCGATGAAGGTGCCGATCTGGCTCGCGATCAGCACCGGCCGGCGACCAAACCGGTCTGATAGCTGCCCCAAAATCGGCGCGCTGACAAATTGCATCATCGGATACACACCACTGAGAATGCCGATCACCAGCGCATTGGCCCCATACGAGGCCGCATACAACGGCAACAGGGGAATGATGATGCTGAGGCCGAGCAGATCGACCAGGACGATGACGAAGATGGGCAGAACCCGCTTGAAATCAAGCTTGTCCACGGCATTCTCAGAAGTGTTGGGGTTCATGTTTTTTACCAGACCCAGCCGCCGCGCAGGCGAATCACACTGAGCAGCACGAGCACGAGCCCAATCAAAATCATGAAGAACGACGTGCGGAAACGCGCGACATCGGGTCGGTCGGTTTTGCGCAACGGCAAGGCGTGTGACAGTCCCACGGCAATAAGCCCGTATAGCGCGTGTTCGGCATGAATGCGCGGGTTGAATGCGCCGATAGAGATGTAGCCAATCAGATTAATCAACCCCAGCACAAACTGAATCGTCATGAAGCCGGCAAACAGGTTGCCCAGTGTGATATCGACCGCCTTCACTTGCTGGCGGCTCAGCCAGCCGATCAGAAATTTAACGCCCGCGACCACGGCGATGATCAGTAGCGCCCAGCGCCAGACGCTGTGAAGTTGATAAATCAGTGCAAGTATTCCAGTCATATTCTTTATTTCCGTTGAGTTGATTTGGGTTTACGTAAAGTTGTCTTTGGAATCGTCTTTTTAGAGGATGTTGATGGACGCGCGTTCGACACGGTGTGAGCGACGGCGTGAGTGACAGTGTGAATGACCGTATTGACCCATTCCAGTTCGCTCTTGAGATAGTGCACCTGGTGGTCGATGAGCAATTGCAGGCTGCCGGCATGCTTCGGCGCGTGTTGATACTCGGCCAATTGCTCGCTCACTCGCGCACGGCGCTGGGTCAATAGCGCCAGCACCTCAGCCGGCTCCAGTGCGTCCATGAAGGCCAGACCCACATCGTCGCCGGTTTTGGCCGCATTAAAGCTGCCCAGGTTATCGCGCAGTTGCCGGTGAAATTCAGCCGCCCCAGCCGCAGTCAGTTGATAGGTTTTGCGCGCCGGCCGTTTGCCCTCTCGCGTCTCGCTTACGCTGACCCAGCCGGCGCGGGTCATCTTGTCCAGCAAAAAGTAAGCCGTGGCCTTCTTCAAGTCCACACACGTGCTCATCACGCGCTCGATAAAGCCGTGAAGCTCATAGCCGTGCATCTCATGCTGGCGCAGCAAGCCCAGCAGCAGCAATTCGCGTTCCATAGGTTCATCCTGACTAGTCAAGATTGACTAATCAAGATGGATTGTAGTGGAGAAATGGAAATTTGGGAAGTAGGCAGAAGAAACGGATGCATTCGCTAGAAGTGGAAATCATTAGAACCGCCGTAACTATAGACGTTCAGATAAGTAAATCAAAAGTCATCGCTCAAATGGCTTGTTTTTAGGCACCTGGGCGACGTTACGTTACAAATTCAAATCTGAAAATCTATACATCAGTGGTCTAAAGACGAAACGGTGTCACAATATGGCGGCAAGGGATGAAACTGCTAAACGAGAAGAAAGTAGGTGAGAGGTGCGATCAGGGCAAAGAAGCCATGGTAGAGGCATACCCGCGGATGCAAGAGCAAATCGTCGGGTTGATGGAACGGGTGAGTCGGCTGGAAGCACTTGTGCCTCAACATAGCCAGAATAGCAGTCGGCCATCGCCCAAAAGCCTGAGACAGAAGAGGGGTTGGCGAAGTGAGGGCCAGTCAGGGCATGCTCGGCTTGAATTCGAATACATCCCGTGAAACTCATTTTGGGCTGAATAGTTACCTTAAAACTAACAACTCTCAAATTCATGCCCAACTGGCACATGGCTCCGATGGGTGAGGCGGCGCTCTTGATTGAGCATGGGTCGCCAGAGGTGGCCGTGGCCAATTCCGCGGTCATTGAGTTGGGGCGTCGGCTTCACCAGTGTGCGGCTCAAGCTCAAATTCGCGGCATCGAATCCATCATTCCTGCTATGCACAGTGTGTTGATTCGATTCGACCCATTGCAGTGTTCGCGTGTGGAGTTGGAAAGGCTGGTGTGGCAGGTGGCTGATGAAACAGCCTCTCAACACGTGAATGCGACCGCTAATGATTTGGCGGTCCATTCGCTTAATGTGATTCAGATTGGCGTGCGTTATGGGGGTGAAGCTGGCCCGGATTTGGACGATGTCGCCCGGCACACCGGCCTTGCGCCGCAAGACATTATTGCGTTGCACACGGCCCAGCCCATGCGCGTGTTGATGATGGGGTTTGCGCCGGGTTTTGCCTATCTGGGCCCGTTGCCAGTCGCGCTGAATATTCCCCGGCGCAGCACACCGCGCGCGGCAGTGCCCGCAGGTTCCGTGGCCATTGCGGCCGGGATGACTGGGGTTTATCCTGCACGGTTGCCTGGAGGCTGGCACATCATTGGCCGCACGGATGACGTGTTGTTCGATCCGGCGCAACAGCCGCCATCGCGCATCCAGCCGGCGGGTGGGGTGCAATTTGTCCGCATCGGCAATGATGATTGGATCTGACACATGAGCCAGTTGCAGATTCTGAACCCTGGCGCAGTGATGACGGTGCAGGATTGGGGCCGGCCGGGCTGGGAAGCGTATGGCGTGCCGCGAGGTGGAGCCATGGACCCATTTGCGCTACAGGCATCGAATGTGCTGGTGGGTAATACATTTGATGCCGCTGCAATCGAGATTACAGGTGGCGGTGCCGAGATTGAATTTGTGCAATCAACCGTGGTCGCGATCACGGGCGCAGATTTTGAGCCACGCTTAAACCATGCAGAAATGCCCTTGTGGCAGGCCACTTTTGTGCGCGCAGGTGCTCGGCTGAGTTTTGGGGCACGCCGATGGGGTGCGCGAAGTTATCTCGCTGTCATGGGCGGCATCGACGTTCCCCTGGTCCTGGGCTCGCGCAGCACATATCTCCCCAGCCGTTTTGGGGGCTTGCAGGGCCGGCCTTTGCAAATGGACGATGTGCTAAGTGTAGGGCCTGGACGCGACACGGCGCATTTGGCTGGCCGCCGCTGGCCGATGAATGCGCGTCCTGCCTACACAGTGGAGCCGGTGCTGCGACTCCTGCCGGGGCCGCATGTGGATTTGATTGCGAAAGATGTTCTTGCAAATCTGATCCGGCAACCGTTCAAATTGGCGCTCACATCGAATCGAATGGGCTACCGGCTGGAAGGTGCCACATTCCCTCATACAACCAGTTTGCCTTCATTGGGTGTGCTGCCAGGTGTGATTCAAATTCCGCCAGATGGCGCGCCGATTTTGTTGATGATGGATGCGCAAACGACCGGCGGGTATCCAATTGTTGCAAATGTCATTCAAGCAGACCTTCCATTAGCGGCGCAACTATTGCCGGGAGATACAATGCGGTTTACACTGATTCCAGAATCAGACGCGGTGGCGGACTATCGAACATTGAATGCGTGGTTGCGCCAATGTGCCAGGGAGTTAGCTCTGGAAGATGAAGGGATTTGGATGGCCGCCAATGCCAGATGATTCTCAGGAAGTTGCAGTATTTTGATATTTCAGCTGGTTTTATTGTGCAGTGTGCGCTCCAAGCCGCGACGAGCTTATTGTGAAACGCGAATGTGATGTAGAGCCGGGACGAATGCCGGCACGTAGTTTAAGAAGACCGTTCGGACAGGTTCGCTTGTGGGTTGCCATGAGTGTGCTTTGTGCCGCAGCATTGCTCTGCGTGCCGGCTTCGTGGGCGCACGCCGCTGGTACGGTTCATGATGCGCCAGCAGCCGACCGCCCCACTGCAACGCCAACTGCCAATGCCGTCGACATGACTGCAACCGCCTTTAAATCGCCCGTTGAAGGGGTCACCGGGACCGCGGGTGCGCTGGCTATGCAAACGGTGGAGCCGCTGGCCACACCCTGGGTCGTGACGCCATCTGGTATGACCAATACGCCCGCGCCAAATCGCACTGCAACGGCGACCCCAATGGCAAGTGCCGCGATTGGAACACCCAACCCGACCGTTGTATCACTTGCCGCCACGGCCGTGCCAACCCTGGCTCTAACCGGCCCAGTTACACCCGTGTCATCTGCACCGACTCCCACGATCATTCCTCTGGAACCGGCGCCGCTCGATGTCACGATTCGTTCTGCCTCGGATCCCACGCGAACCGTCAATCTGGGTGAACAAATTGTGTTTACCGTCGAGTTGAAGACGCGCCAGAATATCAGCACCAGCTTGTTCATCTCGGCAACCATCCCGGATGGCACCGACTATGTCCCAGATTCATCCGTGCCATTACAGGCCAACAGTCCGGCCACGACGACTGACGCAAGTTCAGCCACTGCCATGGCGCCGGGGAGTGATACAACAAAGCGCACGTTGAGCTGGCTGGTCCAGCCCATGGGTGCCGGCCAAACTTTTGTGGCCCAGTATGTCGTGCGGGTCAATCGCGTCTCGGCCAGCATTGTGGCCAGTGCCAGCGCGCTGAATGCACAGACCGGGCAGGCTGCCACCAGTAATGCGGTGGTTTTGCCGACTCAGCCGACGGCCATTACGCTACTTCGCTTTGAGGCCCATGCGCATCCACTCGGTATCAAAATATCGTGGCAAACCGGTCAGGAACTCGATACCTTTGGCTTTGTGTTGCTGCGCAGCGAAAGTGATGATCGAATGAGCGCGACGTTGATCACGCCCAAACTGATCGGGGCACAGGGTAGCGGCGTGGGTGCCAGCTACGAGTATGTAGACACCGGCGTTGCGGCCAATCAACACTACTCCTACTGGCTGCAAGAGGTGGAAGCGAGTGGGGTTGTTCACGACTACGGTCCACTGTCTGGAATCGCGGTGAGTCAATCGCCTCAAATCGTCATTGCCGGCCCTGTGGGTGCGGGTGGCGTGCCGCTGCCCATTCAAGTTTCTGGAGTGGATCCAAATATGGCTCAAACGGCACAGGCGGTTATCCAGGCCAATACCGGTTCACCTGGACAGGTCGTGAATCAGGTGAATCAGGTTTCAGTGCAACCTATTGCTACACAAGCGCCCTCGGCACCACCAGAGCAACCTGCTGCCGCACCCGTAGTTGTGCCTGTGCTGCCAGCTGAACCCACGGCAACGGGTGCGCCTAGTGCGCCTATGATTGAGCCGACCTCGGCCAATGCCAATGCCATCGCCATTGCAACCATTGAACCTGCACCCGTTGTGACGAACGAGATGGCTACCCAACCGGTTTCGCCCAGTGCCGAGCTAAGTGCGAACCCCGAGCCGATCTCCACACCCAGCGCTCCCACCGAAAACACGAACGCGAATCCAGCAGGCGCATTGCCAGCGGCACCGGTTGAAGCACAACAGGTGGTTGTGCCTCAGATTAACGTGGCTGCTGCCGCCCCTCAGGCTAGTGAAGCAGGTCGTATCGAGGGACGTTGGGGGCCGCTAAACTGGTTGTTTACAGGCATGTTGGCCTGTTTTGGCTGGTTGATTATTTCAAGCTTCCTGGCCGTGACTGTGGGCCGTTATTTGAAAGGTCGGCAGTATTAACGAATAGGGTTCTAACACCGTCTCGACTATAGCCGCTCGATGCCCATTTGTCCCATTGACAGCCATCCACTCGCTTTCCTAATGTGAATTTTTGAGGGCGCGTGTTTCTTCATCGATCACGCGATTCATCTCTTTTTTGCCGGCCTGCACGCTGTCTCGCGCCGATTCTGCTACTTTCTCAGCCTTGCGCTGCGCATCGGCCACAATGGCTTCGGCACGTTGCTTGGCATCATTCAACAGGGTTTCGCCGTGACCCAGGGCATCCTCACCGACGTGGGCAAGTTTGGCGCGCGTTCGCTCTCCACTATTCGGCGCGAGCAAAAGCGCACTGATTGCGCCCAAGAGTGCGCCAATCAAGAGTCCGCCAAAGAAAGAACTGGTCTCGTTTGAAGTGGAATTATTCATAGCTTTTATTTTCATCAGACCGTGGCAAAACGATAGAGCAGGGCATGCCAAAAGGTTGTAGGAACATACCGACAACCCGTGTCAGGTGTGTGCCGGCCAGCGTACAGCAGCCGAACCCAGTAAATGACCTACTCAATAGATCGTTGGGTCATGGAGCCACTCGGAACGAGCAAGTGTTCGACGGCATAGCGAATTAAATCGGCTGTCGTGTTCAGTCGTAGCTTTTCCAGAGCGCGGGCTCGGTAGGTGCTGATGGTTTTGACGCTCAATGCCAGATTGCGTGCAATGCCGCTCACCGATATGCCTTGACCTAACAATATCAGCGTCTGCAATTCTCGAACCGAGAGCTCTTCGTGCGATGGTGGCGTGATGGTAGTGTGAGATGTCTGTGGATCGCCTGCATCGGGTTGTGGCTGGGATAAAGCTGGCTGATCTTGCCATTCAGCCGGCAAATCCACGCGTGGCTGAATCGATGGAGTTGATTTCGTGTGCGGCTGCGCAGAATCCTGGGTGGCGGAATGGGGCTCCGTCGGCGTAGAACCTGGCTCGCCAGTGAAGGCCGTTAATCCGTTTCGGACAATCCAGTTTGCTGCCGACTGATCAATTTGTTGCACCTGAAGGCCACGCTTATCTTCATCTTCAGCCACCGCCGAGCTCAAGGCGGTGGAGCTGGGCTGCTCCACCGACGTGATGCGCGCGCTGCGCGAGCGGGACGCGGTCAAGGAGG
>JBBQST010000215.1:0-7951 GCA_038213625.1 Thermoflexales bacterium | reverse complement strand
ATCTCGCAGAAGGGCGTGATGTGGGTGCGGGCCATAATTCACGGCGTGATGAGCCACGGCGCGATGCCGTTGACCGGCGTGAACAGCGTTTACCCAATGGCACGCTTTCTGGACGGCGCACATGCCTTGGAAGAGCGCTTGATCGTGCAACACGGCCGCGATGAATTTCTCGGCCAGCCCAGCATTACGCCGACCATTGTGCAGTCGCCGGCGCGTGGCACGGGCGAGCCGCAAAACAATGTGATGCCGGCCTCGACCGAATGCTTGCTCGATATTCGCCTGATTCCTGGCATGGATGCCGATGTCATTGCTGCACATTTAGAGACGGTGTTGAAAGCGGCGTGTGCCGTGGATGCGCGTTTGCGCTATGAGTTCACTGTGTTGGAGGTGCGGCACCCCACCAGGACCGATCTCGCCCATCCTGTGGTGACCACACTCGCCTCGGCCTACACCGATCTCACCGGGCAGCCGCCCCTCTACGGCGGCGTGCCCGGCAGCACCGACGGCACCATCTTGAATGCGCGCAAAGGCATTCCCATTGTGACGTGTGGCCCTGGCGATATTCACATTCCGCACCATGTGGATGAGTGGGTGAGCATCGACGAGATCAAGCTGGCCGCGCGGATGTATGCGCTGGCGGCGCTGCGCTATCTGGGAGTGGCCGAGTAGGCAAACCCATGGCCGAATTTGAACTGCTGCGCAATGTGACGGTGGGCCAGTACATCCCCACCGAGTCGGTGGTGCATCGGCTGGACCCGCGCGCCAAACTGCTGGCCACGCTGTTGCTGAGTGCCGCCATCATGTCGGCTCAACCCATTCTGGCGTGCCTGTTCATGCTGGCCGTGATGCTGGGCATTGCTGCGTTAGCTCGCATCCCTATCAATTACTTGTTGAGTGGGTTGAAGCCCGTGATCAGCTTCCTGGTGTTCGTCTCGATCTTTCAACTATTGTTCAACACCCGCCCCGACGGAAACCCGCGCGTGTTGTTCGAATGGCAGTTCGTGCGCATCACCCAGTTCGGCATCCAGATCGTCATCACCAATGTGATCCGCGTGGCGTGCTTCATCTTCCTGGTCAGCCTGCTGACCATGACCACCAAGACCACCCAGCTCGCCCACGCCATCGAGATGCTGTTGCACCCCTTCCGGCGCTTCGGCGTGCCGGCCCATGAGCTGGCCCTCATCGTCACGATTGCCCTGCGCTTCGTGCCGACGCTGGCCGAGGAGCTCGAAACCGTGATGAAAGCCCAGGCCAGCCGCGGCGGCGAATTTGGCACCAGCCGTTGGACGCGGCCCGACAAGATGGCCCGCGCGCGGTTGCCTCTCATTGTGCCGCTGTTTGTCAGTGCCTTCCGCCGCGCCGAAGATCTGGTGCTGGCCATGGAAGCGCGCGGCTATGTGGGCGGTGCCGGTCGCACCAGCTTTGTGCAATACAGGGCCACGCCGCTGGACTATGTTGTGGTAATTGCGATGGGCGTGCTGGCCGTGGCGCTGCCAAGAATCCCATGGCCGGCGGTGAGCCAGTTGCTCAATTTATTTTCCACTTGACCAGCGCATCCCCACGGGCGTCATTCCGAGGCCCTGCGAGGAATCCCTTTAACATTACTCGACCGATGTCTATATCGGCCAGCCGAGTTCGGCCTCAGTTGATCAATGCTCAGGGGATTCCTCGCAAAGCCTGCTCATGAACAAGGAATTTTCGCAACATAATTTGGCAAACGACCTTGAATCTGTTCCCGATGCAGAACCCACCCCCAACCCCTCCCCGCAGCGGGGAGGGGTTGGGGGTGGGGTTTGGTCGCGTCAATGCTGGCGGTCACCTTCTCAGGGCTCCCGTTCATGCCGCTTGGCTTTGCCGTCCCCGGCTATCGGGAACTCGGAATGACAGCTTCGGTTTGGTAGTCACCACATGCCCATCAAGTTGGAAAGCAGTTAAAGCGAATCAAAATCATGGCAGACAAGCGTCTTAATCTAGCCGCCGTAGACCTCGGTGCTGAAAGTGGCCGAGTGATGCTGGCTCAATTTGACGGCCACTCGCTCAGCTTGCACGAGGCGAATCGATTTCCCAACACGCCGGTGCGGGTCGGCGACACATTGCACTGGGACATCCTGCGTTTGTTCGGCGACATCAAGCAGGGCATTCGCGCCGCGGGGCAACAGGTGGATGGCGCGCTGGCCGGCGTCGGCGTGGACACCTGGGCTATCGACTTTGGCCTGCTCGATGCCGAAGATCAACTGATCGGCAACCCGGTGCACTACCGCGATGCGCGCACGAATGGCATGATGGAAGCGGCGTTTGCACGGGTGCCGCGTGAGGAGATTTTCAAGCGCACCGGCATCCAGTTCATGCAGATCAATACGCTGTATCAACTGGTGGCGCTGGCCCAGCGCGCTGCGCCGGTGCTGGACATTGCGCGCACTTTTCTCACGGTGCCGGACCTGATCAACTTCTGGTTGTGCGGCCGCAAGGCCAACGAATACACCAACGCCACCACGACCCAGGCGTTGGATGCGCGCAGCAAGGATTGGGCGCGCGGTATGCTGGCGACGCTGGGCATTCCCACCGGCATGTTTGCCGAGGTGGTGCAGCCGGCCACCCATCTGGGCGTGCTGCGCGATGGGTTGGCCGAGGAGTTAGGGTTGGCGAGAATCCCGGTGCTGGTGCCGGCCACCCACGACACCGGCTCGGCCGTGGCTGCCGTGCCAACCACCAGCCGCGACGCCATTTACATCAGCAGCGGCACCTGGTCGCTCATGGGCATCGAGACCAGCGAAGCCATTATTGACGAGCGCACGCTGGCGTTGAACTTCACCAATGAGGGCGGCATCGGCGGCACCTATCGCCTGCTCAAGAACATCATGGGCTTGTGGCTGTTGCAGGAATGCCGGCGGGCTTGGGCGGATCAAGGCCGAGAATACAGCTATGCCCAATTAGAAGCGATGGCGCGCGGAGCCGACCTGGACACAATTGTGCTGCCGAGCGACCCGCGTTTTCTGGCACCCAACAGCCCCAGCGTCGGCGATATGCCGTCGCGGATTGCTGCGTTCTGCCGCGAGACGAATCAGCCATTGCCCAGCAGTGATGCCGAGGTGGCGCGTTGTGTGCTAAACAGTCTGGCATTGGAATATCGATGGGTGGCCGAGCGGCTGAGTGAGTTGTCCGGCCTATCTTTGCCGGTCATTCACATCATCGGCGGCGGCTCGCAAAATGCGTTGCTGAATCAGCTCACGGCCGATGCGACTGGACGCACGGTGATTGCGGGGCCGGTGGAAGCCACGGCCATCGGCAACGTGCTAGCGCAACTGCTGGCGTTGGGCGAGATCAGTTCACTGAATGAAGGCCGCGAGATGGTCGGCCGCGCGTTCAATGTCCAACGCATCGAGCCCAATCGAAGTGGCCGGTGGGATGAGGCATATGGGCGGTATCTGGCGTTGCGAGCACAACAAGTCTGACATCTCAGAGATGTCAGACTTGTAGGCGCAGCGCACCCGGCGAGCAGCCTGTGGCGCGTTTGATGTGGCGGCTGAGGTGGCTGGCCGAATCATAGCCACACGTATGGGCGATGGCTTCGAGGGTGAGATTGGAGTGGCGCAGCCAGCCGAGTGCACGCTGGACACGAATCTCTTGCAGGCGGTCGATGGGCGAGATGCCGCGCAGTTTTTTGAACTGAGCACGCAGGTGCGACGGCGAAACCCCTATTTCCCAGGCCACTTCCTTGATGCACAACGAGGTGGCGTAGCGCTCTTCCAAAATCGATTCCACCTGGCGCACCAATTGCTCAGCGGCATTAGTGGCTCCAGTCTGGCCGCAGGCGCGTCTCAGCAGCACATCCAGCTGAGCCGAGAGTGCATCCAGCATTTCGTCGCGATGGCTGGCTTTGGGGTGAGTAATCTCGCGCACACACGCTGCGCATACTGCCGATAGAGATTGATCCCCATCATCTACAAAAATTTTAGGCCAGCGCATGTTGGCCGGCGCGGCAATCTGGATGTAATAGTTGGCATAATCGGTCCATGCTTTCTCGCCGTGAATCACGTTAGGCGGCACCAATGTGACCATGCCGGGCTGCACCTCAAACCGCTCACCCTCTATCACGGTGTCGATCCGGCCAGCGCGGTAATAGTGTAATTCCCACACCGTGTGCGTGTGCAATGGGAAGTCTTTGCCCTGTGGCGCGAAGTAGGCGCCGGCATGCACCACCCGCAATTGAGACATCACCAGGGACTGACTTAAATGCAACCCCGCATGCGGAACTACCTGCGGTGTCACTTGCAGGAGTGGCGTTTTGTGCAATAACCCTAATTCAGTGTGCATTGGTTGTCTTGAAAAACCTGCCTACTATTTTGTGCATAAACCCTTTTGCAAAATATATACCGCTTGCCCCAAAAACGAAACGTGCAAGCCCTGCGTGTATATGCTGGCAATAGGATTTTTGTTACGCCTGAGTCTTAATACGGTTTAGCCGACTTGCGATTTTTACGCAAGCCGTGTTCAGTCCGAACGGTCACGGCCATTCATGCCGCTTGACCAGACAGCATTTCCAGGAGGAACCCCGCATGTCTAGAAAGATCAGTCGTCGCCAGATGTTGCACACCCTGGCCATCGGCACCGCCGGCATGGCTATCGCGAGCTGTGCGGCACCCCCAGCTGCCCCCGCAGCACCGGCAGCCCCCGGCAGTGCAAGCACTGCTGGTGAAGCCACTCCCGCATCAGGCGCAGCCGCCAGCGCTGGAGAGTATCAAGGCAAGTTCGTCGTCGCCAGCGCCGGCAACGCCGAACAAAATGCGCCGCTCATCAAAGCCATTCAAGAAGCGCATCCAGGAGTTACGGTCGAGTGGCGCAACCTGCCCAGCGAGCGCTATGTCGAACTGTTCACCGCCGCAGAAATGGCCGGCGACCAGATCGACGTGATGGATTTGAATGGCCAGGACTTGCGTCGCTATGCCATGGGCGGCAAGATGCGCGACCTGTCCAACATCGCCTTCAAGGATCGCTTCCGCGAAGTGGCGCTGAAGACCTATGAAATCGGCGGCAAAAATTGGGCGTTGCCGCGCGGCGGCATCAGTGGTTTTACCTTCCTGACCAACAAGAAGGCATTTGAGAAAGTGGGCATGACGAAAGAGCTCGTCAGCTACGACGATCTGAAAGCCATTGCGCCCGAGCTCAAAAAAGCCGGCATCGCACCCGTGACCCATGCCGGCAAGAACATCTACCTGTGGCCGGTGTGGCAGTTCTGGGCGCACGGCCAGACCTCGGGCAACAAGTCGGTCGAGAACACGTTCAAGACGCTGGCCGGCGAGATGAAGTTTACGGATGCCGAGAACCTGGCTGCGCTGGAGGCGTTGTACAACTTTGCCCAGGACGGCATGTTCATCGAAGGCGTGAACAGTCTGGAAGGCGATGCAGCCTCGGTGCCATTTTCGCAGGGCAAGGCCGCGATTCACTACCATCACACCAGTGCCATTGCCGGCTACCGCGAGTCGGCCTCACCCGAGCTGGAAATCTCGCTGATCCCGCCGGTGCGCATCGTGGGTGATGACACGGTGCAGCGAAACATGCCAGGCGGCACTGGCTCAGCCTTGGGCATCTACGCCAAAATTGGGCCGGAGCGCGAGAAGCTGGCCATGGACGTCATTGATTTGCTGACCAGCGACAAGTGGGTGAAATGGGCCAATGAGCTGAGCAAAGACCCCGTGTCGTGCAATGCCAATGTCGAGGCCAGCACCGACGAACTGGCGCTGAAGTATTCGAAGGAGTGCTCGCCCAACCAGACCACGTATCTGGACTGGTATTGGCCGCCGGAGATTACGCGCGCCTTCCAGGAGAATCAGCAAGGGTTGGTGGCCGGCACCAAGAACCCGACTGAAGCCGCTGAGTCGATTCAGAAGACGATGGACGGCTTGTACAAAGACGGCTATAAGTTCGAGAATTAAGCGATAGTGAGCGGGGGTAGAACCTAAGGTTCAGTGTGCGACGACGCGCCGAGAACCTTAGGTTCTGCTTTTCGCCTGCTATCTTGAAAGCCAAAGATTTTGATCGCACCCATTTAATGGCCAATAGCCTTGCTGCTCGAACCCCCACGCAAGACGTCAAAAAACGCATGAACCGGCGCACCCTTGGCGCACGGCTATCGCCTTATTTGTGGGTGTTGCCGGCACTATTGCTCTACCTCGTCTTCAAACTGGTTCCGCTGATTGGCGGCGTGGGCCTGTCGCTATTGCGCTGGGATGGCATTGCCGAGCCGGTGTTCGTCGGCCTGCAAAACTTCGAGCGCATGTTCGATGATGAGGCCCTGCTGCCGGCGCTGCTGCACAACGTGCAATATGCGTTGGGCACCGTGGCCGGCAAGATGGCGCTGGCGCTGCTGCTGGCACTGCTGATTAATCAGAGCTTGCGCGGCCGCGGCATCTATCGCACAGCCCTGTTCATGCCCGTGGTCATGTCATTCGTGGTGGTCGGCATTTTGTGGGCCTGGCTCTACAACAATCAGTTTGGCCTCATCAACAACTTGTTGCGGGCCGTTGGCTTTACTACGACGCCGGACTGGCTGGGCAACCCCCGCATCGCCATGTGGTCGCTGATCATCGTCGATATCTGGAAGTGGTATGGCTTCCACATGGTGATCTTTTTAGCAGGCTTGCAAACGATTCCAGCCGAGCTTTATGATGCCGCGCTGGTCGATGGTGCCGGCCGCTGGAAGCAGTTCTTGAATGTGACCTTGCCGTTGTTGCGGCCGGTCATCATCGTCAACGTGACGCTATCTTTGATGGGCGCGCTGAATGTGTTTGATATCCCCTACATCATGACGGAGGGCGGGCCGGCCAATTCCACCAATGTTCTGGCGTTGCACATTTATATTCAGTCCTTCAAGTTCTACCGGCTCGGCTATGGCGCGGCATTGTCGTATGCCTTGTTCGTGTTCGTGTCTGTCATCGCCCTGCTCCAGATTCGCTTCATGGCACGCGGCTCTGAGGGAGCGGAGGGTTAAACGCGCATGAGCCAGATTTCACTTCCGACTCCAACTCCGGCCAAGTCGCTCAACTCGATGAAGTCGCAGGCCGCTGTGCTGCGCGCCCTCAGCCATGTCGTGCTGATCGCGTTTACGATCGTGGTGGTCTACCCGGTGGTGTGGATGGTGTTCGCATCGCTCAAAGATCGCGCCGAAATTCTCGGCAACATCTGGGGGCCGCCGCAAGCCATGGCGTTCGAGAACTACACCAAGGCCTGGGAACGGGCGCAGTTGGGCTTTGCGCTGCTCAACAGTGTCATCATTTCACTGGCAACGGTGGTGTTGGTCACCCTGTTCGCGGCACTGGCCGGCTATGCTCTGGCCCGTTTCAAATTTCGATTCGCCACGGTGATTCTGCTCATATTTGTGCTGACGATGCAAGCGCCGGTGCCGATCATTCCGCTCTATGTCATGCTGGTGCGGCTGGGTCTCACCAACTCCTACCAGGCCCTAATTTTGCCGATGGTGGCCGGTGGTCTGCCGCTCTCAATCTTCATCTTCCAGGCCTATTTTCGAACGGTGCCACGCGAGTTGCATGAAGCCGCCATCGTGGATGGATGCACGCAGCTACAAGCCTTTCTGCGCATCATCATTCCCATCTCGGCCCCAGTGTTCGCCACCATCTCAATCTTGCAATTCCTCGGCTCGTGGAACGAATATTTCCTGCCGTTGATCCTGGTTCGCACGCCCGAATTGCGCACCCTACCCCTGGCCATTCAGGTGTTTTTCTATGACTGGGGCCGCTCGGAGTGGGAACAGGTTTTCGCCGCGCTGACCATTGGCTCGTTGCCGATGATTGTGGTTTATATTCTGATGCAGCGGCAATTCATTCAGGGATTGACATCGGGGGCGGTGAAAGGCTAGTGGTGGACTAAAGACACCTTACTCCGTAAGATCAAACCAGTGTTGAGCTTCGTTTCAGAGACCCCCGACCCCTAAAGG
>JBBQST010000214.1:0-7970 GCA_038213625.1 Thermoflexales bacterium | reverse complement strand
GGTTTGGTTTAAGAGACCCCCGACCCCTAAAGGGGAGTCGCTGACTTTCTCAGCGACTCCCCTTTAGGGGTCGGGGGTCATTTGCAAAGCGCTATAGAAACACGAGTTTAGTCGCCTAAAGTCTTTCGCGTCAGCCCCAGCAACCGCTCGCCCAGCGGCGTGAGCTTCGCGGTTTCGCCGTGATGCTTCTCCCACTCGCGCGGGTCGCCGGGGAAGGCATCGCGCCTGGGTGAATCCAGTTCGCGCCACAGCCGGATGCGTTCGAGGCGATCCTGCTCGTCCTCCCAGTTGGACGGATACATCGAGATGTATTGCGCCATGCGGACGCGATCTGTGGAGAAGTTCGGCCGCACGCCGTGGGGCAGCAACGAGTTGAAGATCAAGAGATCGCCGGCGTCCATCTCGACATTGATGATCTGGAGCCCTTTCGTGTCGGGGTGCATCGGATCGCGGTCGGCCGGCTGGGTCTTGACCCACTCGTCGAAGTTGTAGAAGAGCTCGGGGATGCACTGGAAGCCACCCACATCGCCGTCCTGTTTTTTGAGGCTGAGGACGCCTTGCACGCCAATTGGAAATGGCCGAATGGAGGTGTCCACATCGTAGTGGATGAAGCCGTTGGGATTGCCGCGCACCTTCTTCGGTGCGTTAAGATTGGCGCGGTCGATGGCCACCCACAAATCCTCGTAGTCCCAGATATCCACGAAGGCGTCATACACCCGCTGTTCCTGGCGGTTGTCCCACAAATATTGATGGTTGTAGATTTCCAGCATGCCGGTGTTGTTGAGCTCGGTCATCTTGTGCTCACGGCGCTGCGGCGCATACCAGGTGGATGAGTCGTTGGAATCTTTCTCGTCAAACGCCCACAGCAGGTCGACCAGCCGCTCGACATTGGCCGGCGGCACGGCCTGCTTCACGATGACATAGCCGTTGGTGATCCAGTGCTGCCAGTCTTCTGGCGACAGAACTCGCAGCGGTAGCTTCTTCTGAATGTCTTTCAATTGAGTCGAAATTGAACGCGATGTGGGGTGTGCGTCCCGGACTGGGGTGGTTGGTTTGGCGTACATGGTCATGTCCTCCTGAATGTTTGCTTGTGCTGGTTAGCTGACTAGTGGTTGCCAGCGTAGAGCAAAACGGCCATGCCATGTGCAACTAGAATGGCAAAAACTGATACTTAAATGGCGTTAGTGGTTCTACAATTGATTGGAGCGTTTTAGTCCAAGCCGCTATGAACCTGCTCTACGAGAAAGTGACGATTCCGATGGACGCCTCGTGGGCGATGCTCAATCGCCGCCTCGAAACGGAGATTCCATTTCAATGGCATCACCACCCCGAGTTTGAGCTGACGATGACGCTGAACAGCCGCGGCCACCGCTATGTCGGCGACACCATTGAGCCATATGAGGATGGCGATCTGGTGCTGCTCGGCCCCAATCTGCCGCACACGTGGTGCTCGGCCCAAAAGCTCGACCCAGATGGGCCGCATGTGGCGCTGGTGATGTGGTTCAAATCGGAGTGGGCCGAGGCCCTGCTGGCCGTGCTGACTGAACTAAAATTGGTGGCGAAACTGCTCACCACAGCCAGTCGCGGCATCGTCTTTTCAAAGGCCACAGCCCAAAACATACGACCCGTGATCGAAGTCATGCCGACGCTTGGGCCGGCGGAGCGGCTCACCCGGCTGTTGGATGTGCTCACAGTGCTCGCCCTTGAGAAGGAGCCGCGTTGCCTCACCAGCCCCAATCTGGGACAACCCGCCGTATCGGCACCCGATCAAGCGCGCATCGACCGCATCTTTGAGCACATTCACACCCACTATCAGTCAGAGGTATTAATCACCCAACTGGCCGATCTGGCAAGTCTGAGCCTGTCCGGGTTTCATCGCTTCTTTCGCCGGCATACCCAGCTCACCGTCACAGAATATGTGGCACGCCTGCGAATAGGGCAGGCGTGCTCGTTGCTCACGAGCACAGAACTTCCCGTGGCCTATATCTCCGATGTGGTGGGCTATTCCAATCTCGCTCACTTCAACAGCCAGTTCAAAGCTCTTAAATCAAGCACGCCGCGTGAGTTCAGACGGCGGTTTAGCCGTTAGAAATCTGTAAAAGGAAGGTCTTTCCGTAACAGGGTCATTCTCGCGAACGCGGGAATCCAGTACCTTAATCCATTGTCGAGGTGGGGTTACGCCTGGATTCTCGCGTTCGCGGGAATGACGGCTTAAATTCTTGGCTCTGAGAAACCATGCGCGTGCACGGCATCATGCCCACATTTGGGATAATCACCTCATGCACCCAAATGCCATTGCCATTCTCGACTTCGGCTCTCAATATTCACAACTGATTGCCCGCCGCGTGCGCGAGGCGAATGTCTACTGCGAACTGTTTCCCTGGGACGCGCCGGCCGAGAAGGTGCTGGCGTTGAACCCGCGCGGCTTCATTTTGTCGGGCAGCCACAGCAGCGTGTATGAACCCGGCGCACCCACTTTGCCCGACTATGTGCTGGGCGAGAATGCCGAGCATGGCGTGCCGGTGCTGGGCATCTGCTACGGCATGCAACTGCTGGCCTACAACCTGGGCGGCAAAGTGGCCGGCAGCGCGCACCGCGAATATGGGCAGGCCGAGGTGGAACTGGATGCCACCGCCATCACGCCGCAGGATGTGCGCTCGGTGTGGATGAGCCACGGCGACCGCATCGAACAGGTGCCGCCTGGCTTTCACATCACCGCTCGTAGCGCCAACTCGCCCATGGCCGGCATGGCCGATGAGTCGCGCAAAATCTTTGCCTTGCAGTTTCATCCCGAGGTGAACCACACCCAGAATGGCCGGCAGATTCTGGCCAGGTTTGTGCACGAGGTGTGTGGGATTGATCACGCGTGGACGGCCGACAACATCATCGAAGAAAGCGTGGCCAAGATTCGCGCGCAAGTGGGTTCGCGGCCGGTGATTTGCGGCCTGTCCGGCGGCGTGGATTCGAGCGTGGCCGCGGCACTGGTACATCGCGCCATCGGCGACCAACTCACCTGCGTCTTCGTCGACACGGGTTTGCTGCGCAAAGGCGAGGGCGAGCAGGTGGTCGAGACTTTTCAGCGCGAGCAGGGCATCAAGCTGATTGCGGTGAATGCGGCCGAAGACTTCATGGACGTGCTCAGCGGCATCACTGATCCCGAGGAGAAGCGCAAGCGCATCGGCGAGAAATTCGTGCGCATCTTTGAGGCGCAGATCAATGAAGTGCTGGGTGAGTTGACTGGGGAAAGAGTAGGAGACAGAGGACGGGAGACCGAGGACGGCGCTCAACCCTCCGTCTCCCGTCCTCCGTCTCCCGTCCTCCTGGCCCAAGGCACGCTCTACCCCGATGTGATCGAGTCGCGCGGCCCTGAGCGGCAGACTGCGGCCAAAATCAAGACCCATCACAATGTGGGCGGCCTGCCCAAAGACATGCGTTTCGATTTGTTGGAGCCATTGCGATTTTTGTTCAAGGATGAAGTGCGCACTTTGGGCAGTGCGCTGGGTCTACCTGATAGCATCGTGTGGCGGCAACCATTCCCTGGGCCGGGCTTGGCCGTGCGGTGTCTGGGCGAGATCACCTGGGAGCGGGTGGAGCGATTGCGCGCGGCCGATGCGATTGTGCAGGAGGAGCTGCGCAATGCGGGTTTGATGGGTGCGGGTAGCAATGCTGCGACGTCACAAGCCTTTGCCGTGTTGTTGCCGGTGCGCACGGTCGGCGTCATGGGCGATGGCCGCACCTACACCGAAGTCATCGCCATTCGCGCCGTGACCACCGACGACTTCATGACCGCCGACTGGGCGCGCATTCCCTTCGATGTGCTGGCGCGCATGAGTAGCCGGATTGTCAACGAGGTGTCAGGCATTAACCGCGTGACCTACGATATTACGACCAAGCCGCCGGCCACGATTGAGTGGGAGTAGGCGGAGCGGAGTTATTAGTTGTTAGTGATTAGTCGTTAGTCCAGAACTTTCAGAACTAAGCACTAATTACTAAAAACTAACAACTCTTTCATCAGGAGACAACATGGAATTCGGATCATTACTTTCGCGGGCATTTCAGATTGTTCGGCAACATCGGGTGCTGTGGATATTGGGCTTTTTGGCGGCGTTGGCCGGTGCCGGTGGCGGCGGTGGCGTGCCATCAACAGGTGGCAATTTCAATGTGCCATCTTCCGGCAGCACGCCGAGTTTGCCCGGTGGCTCAAACCCATTCCCACAATTCGACAACATTCGGCCCGAAACATTTCAGGCCATCGCCGGCATCCTCATCGCCGCAGCGTGTGTGCTGGTGTTGATCAGCATTGCGTTGTGGGTCGTCGGCACCATTGCCAACGGTGGCCTCATCGCCGGCACCGACCAGATTGAGCGCGATGGCCGCACCACATTTGGAGCCGCATGGGCTCGCAGCGCGCCCAAGTTCTGGACCTTCTTCGGCATGCGCCTGCTTCTGGCGTTGCCGGCCCTGCTCATCGGCATTCTCATCATCGTCATTGCGTTTGTGGTCATTGCCGGCGCGGGTGGGCTGGCCTTCATGAGCAATGGTGGCGATGGCAACAACGATAGTGTGATGCAAGGGCTGTTTGCAGCGATGGGCGTATCGTTGTGCCTGATCATTCCACTGGCCCTGGTCGCGGGTGTGTATGACATCATCTCGCGCGGCATCAAAGTGTTTGCCGATCGTGCCATTGTGCTGACCGATGCCGGCGCAACCGACAGCATTCGGCAGGGCTGGGCACTATTTCGCGGCAACTTCCTCAACGTGTTGCTGATGGCGCTGTAGCTGTGGGTGATCTCACTCGTGGTCGGCTTCATCACCGCGATTGTGGCCGGCATTGTGTTTGCGCCGTCGGTGGTGCTGCTCATCTCACAAATCAATACCGATGCTGGCGTACAAGCCAGCGCCATCATCGCCATGGCCATTTCGTTCCTGCTGTTGCTGGTTATCGCCGCCTTGATCAGCGCGTTAGCTGTAGCCTATCGCGCAACCCTATGGACGCTGGTGTATCGCCGGTTGACGGGACAAGCTGCACCACCCGAAGTGGTCGCGCCGTTTGCGCCGACGCTGCCGCAGGTGTAGGGCGAACGAGTATTACAGCCATGAATCGGCAATTTATCGACTCAGAAGCCTTTCGCGCCGTCGGCTACGACGAATCTACGGAGACGTTGGAGATCGAGTTTCACGACGGCGACCTCTACCAGTATTACAACGTGCCGGCGGTAGTGCATCGCGATCTATTGCGTGCGCCGTCCAGCGGCCAATACTTCGCCTTCTTTATCAAGCCGACGTATCAGTTCAACAAAGTCTCAGGCTGAACATTAAGTGGGCGCGACACAGGTCGTAAACGCGGCCGAGTAGGCCGCAAAGCCCTTGCCACTCACCACCAGCGTTAGCTCGTGTTCCTCAAAATCGGGGTTGCTGATGAGGCGATACATGCGCGGTCGGTCTGTCACCACGATGGCCTGGCCGGCCGCGCTAAAGGCCACATCGGCTCCGGCGTTCAGTGGCTGAAGCGGCTCGTTGTCTTGCAAGAGATAGAAACCGGGTTGTTCGACTTTGCCGCCGCCTAGCCCGCTTCCCAGCGCGCCGCTTCCGAGCGCGCCGCTTCCCAGCGCAATGCCACCCTGGCCTTGCAACATCAGTTCAACCACATCGCTCGTCGGCGACAGTACCATGTTCACATCCTTGGCCTTGTAGCGAAACGTGATGCGGCCGTGCGTGCCGGCCAACTCCACATACTCATCTTGCGAGCGCCACGCACCTTGTAAATACACTTGCTTGGGCGTGTCGGGCGTTGGTGCGATGGCTTTGGGCGTCTCTGATTTGCCAGGATACAGCATCACCACACCTTTCTCAACGCCTTCGGGGTTGCTCACATCGCTGCGCTCGTAGCCCAGGTAGATTTCGGGCGAGGGCCGGTAGCAGCGCGCGCCGGGTGAATCTTCGCCGCGTTTGGGGTTGGTGAAGGCCACCGGCTTGTAATCCGGATTCGCCTCGCGCAGTACCTGCTGTATCGCCATCTCAGTGGCCAGATATTCGCCTTCGCCCAGATGGTTGTAGCGAATATACCCGTCGGCGTCGATCAAAAATTTGCTTGGCCAGCCCTTGTTGTCGTAGGCTTGCCAGATGGCGTAATCGTTATCCAGCACGACCGGGTAGGTGATGTCGAACTCGGCGCAGGCCTTCTCGATCTGGCGCAATTCGCGGGCGAAGGAGAACTCGGGGGCATGCACGCCGATGACGACTAGTCCCTGATCGCGATATTTATTCGCCCACTCGACCACATACGGCAGCGTGCGCACGCAGTTCACGCAGGTGTAGTCCCAGAGGTCCAGCAGCACCACTTTGCCCTGTTGGCGCAACTCTTGCAGGCGCAGCGCCGGCCCATTCAGCCAGCGCAAGTTGGCCGGCAATTCCGGCGCATGAATCGTTTTTGACTCAAGCATGTTGGTTGGACGTGGAGTATTGAAAATGTCAGACATCTTCCAGATGTCTGACATTTTTGACGCTAGCTGGGTTTGTTCAACGCGGCCTGCTCTTTGCTGGGCGGCTGCAGCAGTTCCAACGTAATGCCGTCGAGGTCGAACAGATAAATGGCGAAGCCGCCTTTGTTGACGCCGGCCTCAATCGCCACCGGTTTCTCAGCCTTAAACTTCACCCCCAACGCCTTCATACGCTCGAACTCGGCGTGAATGTCGTCGGTGACAAAGGCCCAGTGGCCGTTGGCCTTGAAGTAGGTGTTTAGGTCGTTGCCTTCCTGCGGGGCCGGCAAAACGTATTCCACCAACTCGATGTGGTGATTGGCCCCATCAGCCAGCGGCTGCCCCGGCACTTTGAGTTGGGCCACTTTTAGATGCGCATCGCTGTAGCCGACCAGTTTGCCGGTGTAGGCGTTGTGCTGCTCCTGGCCACGAAAGTACTCCAGGCCGAGCACTTCGGTGTACCACTTCACACTGGCTTCGAGGTTCTTGACGGTGAACGAGACGTGAAAGATGCCTTTGATCATGCTGGCGATTGTACTAACGGCCGCCTAATTCATAGGGCCATGCGTTCAGTATAAGTAACGGAATCCGAAAATCCTATCCACTACGCTTATTTATGCGGCTGTGCCCAGCAGGAAACGAGCCAGATTTGTGGCCGGCTGATTCACCAGAATGTTGAGCAAACCCGTCTGCGAAATGGCCAGCAATATCAGAATGCCGAAGCGTTGAAACTGGGCAAAGTAGGGCTCTACGGTTTCCGGCAACAGCGTAACAAAGGCACGTGCGCCATCCAATGGTGGAACCGGCAGCAAATTAAAAATGCACAGGAAGGTGTTGAGGCTGACGCCGATCGCCATCACGGACTGGGACACCGTGACCACTCTAAATGTAGTCAGGGAAGCCTCGCTCAGACTAATGGTGTCCAACCCTCGATAGATTAAGGCAAATAGCACGGCCAGCAACAGATTTGCCGTCGGCCCCGCCAGCGCTACCAACGCCGCTTTTTGCCGCCACTCGCGCCCAAAGTTGGCATTGTTGATCGGCACACTGGCCCAGCCAAAGCCGACCACCAGAAACAACACCGACCCCAGCAAGCTCAGTTGCTTGAAGGGATTTAAGGTAATGCGGCCATGATCCCGCGGCGTGGAATCGCCGAGGCGGTCGGCTGCGAGCGCGTGAAACAGCTCGTGCAGTGGAAACGCGATGAGCAGCACGAGGATGATCACGGCCGCCCATGTTATGGCCTCGTACCAATCGGAGATAGAGATGGCGTCGATGAGTCTGATAATTGGTCCGCCCATGATTTACTCCTGCGTTGCCGTGTTGGCCGTGTTGTAGGTGAGGCAATGGTAGGGGCGACGCATTTGCCGCGAAACCTGGGTCTTACTTAGACCTGTGCGGCAAATGCTTCGCCCCTACCATTGCCTTACCACCATCATGGCATCACAGGAGTAAATCATGGGCGGACCAATTTTTCGACTCATCGACGCG
>JBBQST010000213.1:0-7984 GCA_038213625.1 Thermoflexales bacterium | reverse complement strand
CGCCGCTGACCGAGGGGATTGGGTTGGACAAGGCCGGCGTGGCCGTGAACGAGCGCGGCTTTATTCCCGTTGATGACACACTCAAGACCAATGTCGCCAACGTCTATGCCATCGGCGACCTGACCGGCAAGCTGGCGCTGGCGCATGTGGCCAGCGCGCAGGGCATCATCGCGGCCGAGGCGATTGCCACACAGATGGGCAAATTCAGCGGCCACCTCAACAAGCTGAATTACGATGCGATTCCGCGCTGCACCTACAGCCATCCCGAAGTGGCCAGCATGGGCCTGACCGAGGCGCAGGCCAAAGACAAGGGCTTCAGTGTCAAAGTCAGCAAGTTCCCATTCCAGGCCAACGGCAAAGCCGTCTCATTGAACGACTACACCGGCTTCATCAAGGTGGTCGCCGATGCCAAGTTTGGCGAGATTCTGGGCGTGCACCTCATCGGCCCGCGCGTCACTGAACTCTTACCAGAATATGTGCTGGCCAAGAATCAAGAGATGACGGCCGAGCAAATCATGCACAGCGTCCACGCGCACCCGACGCTGACCGAAGTGTTGGGCGAGGTGGCCGAGGGCATCGAAGGGCTGCCGATTCACATCTAAATTCAAGCGTTTCCGAAAGTGCAAGGGCGGGTCTCAGACCCGCTCTTTTCATTTTCCAATGAAGGCACGAGCGAGACTGGGGCTTTGAGATTTTCTGAAAGCGCAAGGCTCTCTGCTCAGGATGCTATTTGGATGAGTTACTGACGTTACGCATTCCTATCTTGTAGAGCGACGTAGGGGCGCAGCATGCTGCGCCCCATAGGCACGAAAATAGGCATAACAACTGGGTTAAGCCAGCGAAATGCTTGAATTGGGTCCCGTTTCGGAGACCCCCGACCCCTAACGGGGAGTCGCTGACACCCTCAGCGACTCCCCTTTAGGGGTCGGGGGTCCATTGACGAAGCAAAACCGAGTTCTTTTGCTGGAAGAGACGTTGAGAAATCCTTAATTTCGTGCCTATGGGGCGCAGCATGCTGCGCTCCTACCATGGCTTTTACGCAGGAAATTTCGCAAACTGCGTAACATCAGTGAGTTTTGTTTCTGGACGGCCAGTTGTCTCTCCATTCCGACTGTGCTAAAACTTAACCTGTTCGGCATCTCAGGAGACGTGCCGAGCCAATTTCATATTTCGTGAATTCCAGGAGGATCCCCAGTCATGAAAAACCTATCCCGACGACAGTTGTTGAAGTTCGGCGCCATCGGTGGTGCCGGCCTCGCATTGGCCGCGTGCGCTCCCCCGCCCGCAGCCCCAGCCGCCCCGGCTGCTCCCGCTGCCACGGCCGCATCCGGTGCCGCCGCAGCACCTGCCGCCAGCGCCGGTGGCAAGCTCGAGATCTTCTCGTGGTGGACCGTGGGCGGCGAGGTCGAAGGCCTCAACGCCATGTTCGACGTCTACAAGGCGAAGTATCCCGGTGTCGAAATCATCAACGCGGCGCTATCCGGCGGTGCCGGCCAGGGTGGCAACATGAAAGCGCTGCTTGAAACACGCATGTTGGGTGGCGAGCCGCCCGATAGCTTCCAGGTCCACCTGGGACAGGAATTGATCGCCAGCCATGTAGTGGCCGGCCGCATGGAGGATCTGTCCGACCTGTATCAGAGCGAGGGCTGGAATGATGTGTTCCCCAAGGGCATCATCGAACTGGCTTCGTATCAGGGCAAGCCTTACTCGGTGCCGGTCAACATTCACCGTTCGAATGTGCTGTGGTACAACAAAACGCAGATGGCCGATGTCGGTGTCGACAAGGCACCGGCGACCTGGGACGACTGGTTCGTTTACGCCGATAAATTGAAGGCCAAGGGCATTGCGGCGCTGGCCGTGGCCGGAGCCGACCCCAACTTCTCGGCCCATGTGTTCGAGAACATTTTGGTGGCGACGATTGGTCCGGAGAACTATCTGGGGCTGTTCAACGGCAAGACCAAATGGGACGACCCGGCCGTGAAGACCGCCATGGAAACCCTGCTGCGCGCACACACCTATGCCCAGCCCGACTACACCAGTGTGGCCTGGGGCGAGATCAACGAAGTGCTAAGCAGTGGCAAAGCCTCGACCATGGTCATGGGCGATTGGACGCATGGCGCGCTCAAGTCCATGAAATTCACGGATTATCATTGGGCTCCGTCGCCGGGCACCAGCGGCGTGTTTGTGGCCCTGTCAGACTCTTTCGGCCTGCCCAAAGGGGCAAAGGATCGCGACAACTGCATCAACTGGTTGAAAGTCTGCGGCAGCCGCGAGGGCCAGGATGCGTTCAATCCGCTCAAGGGCTCCATCCCAGCTCGCTCCGACCCGGACTTGACCAAATACGATGATTACCTCAAGGAGACCATCGAGGCGTTCAAAACCAACACCATTGTCGGCAGCATCCAGCACGGGGCCGCCGCCAAGCAGAGCTTTGTCAACGACTACGATGCCGTCATCAACACTCTGGTGTCGGGCAAGGATGTCGCTGCTTCGATGACGCAGTTGGTTGAAGCCGCTAAAGAGGCTGAGTTCGGTGCGTAAGCGCAAGGAGGGCCGTTCGCGACCCTGGAATGCCAGGCCGTGAACGGCCCGGCTCAAAAACGAAGCCCCTTCAGGGCTGTCAGTCTTAGCCCGGCAGGGGCTTCGTTTTTGAGTGCGCGGGTTATGAAGTTTGAAGAAATAAACGGGATGTTGAACCGTAGTTGTAAAGGCGAAGCATTTGCTCGCCAGAATTTGGGTTTGCCTAGAACTCTGCGGGCAAATGCTTCGCCCTACCCATGACGTGCGATATCCCAAATAATTTCTCAAGTCCCATTCCCCGCGCGTTCGTGGCTGATATGACTTACTAATCGTGACGCAAATTAATCTATGGCAATAGGTCAAACGAGCCTCCCGGCTACTGTTCGCCGCACCCGAAAGCCTCGCATCAACCGCGACATGCTGCTGGCGATCCTGGTGATCACGCCGTCGATCTTCGCCGTTGCCGTCTTCATCTACAGCTTCATTGCCTGGACGTTCTGGATCTCGACGGTGAACTGGAACACGTCCGTGATCGACTACACCTTTGTGGGGTTGAAGAACTGGACGCGTATGTTGAGCAGCAGCCGCTTTCAGATCGACCTGCGCAATCTGGCGCTGTATGCCATCGGCTTCATGAGCCAGTGCATCGTGATCGGATTTGTTCTGGCCTCACTGCTCGATCAGCGCATCAAGGGCGAGTCGGTCTTTCGCACCATTTTCATCTTTCCATTTGCCATCTCGGCCGTGGTGACGGGTGTGGCATGGCGCTGGCTGATGCGGCCCGAAACCGGCATCAACCTGCTGTTTGAATCGGTGGGACTGGGCTTTCTGCGGTCGAAGTGGTTTGCCGATCCAACCTGGGGCATCCTGTTCATCACCATCGCGGCGTCATGGCAATTTTCTGGCTATGTGATGGCCTTATATTTAGCAGGGCTACGCGGCATCTCCAACGAGATCAAAGAAGCCGCCCAGATCGACGGCTGCAATAGCTGGAACCTGTATCGCCACATTCTTATTCCCATGGTGGCACCGGTGACGCTGACCGCAATCGTGCTGACCGGCATGGCCTCGATTCGCGTGTTCGACATCGTGACCGTGATGAGCGGCAGCGGCCAGGCCTTCTCCACTGACATGTTTGCGTTTCACATGTTCGAGCAAATGTTCACGGCCAGCCGCTTCTCGCTTGCCGCCGTTATCGGCGCATTCATGATGATCCTGTCTGCATTTTTGTTAGTGCCGTATCTGATTAGCGTGCGGCGGGAGTCCGAACAATGACCCAGACCACACGCGCCAAACCCTTCTCGCTTCAAAACCTGTTCAGCCGCTTTGCCATCTACGCCGTGCTGATCGCGTTCGCGCTGTACTTCCTGATGCCGATCTATGTCCTCGTCATCACCGCGCTCAAACCGTATGCCGATGTGAGCGTGGCCCGCATGTGGGAGTTGCCACAAGGCCTGTATTTTGAGAGCTTTGCGGTGGCATGGTCGAAAGTAGCCCCGAACTTTCGCAACAGCATCATGGTCACCGTGCCGGCCGCCATCATTTCGTCGTTCATCGGCTCCATCAACGGCTACATCTTCTCCAAGTGGCGTTTCCGCGGCTCGAATATTTTGTTCCTGCTATTTCTGGTCGGCATGTTTCTGCCGTATCAGGGTGTGCTGATTCCGATGGTGCTCACGCTGCGGTCAGTCGGTTTATATGGCAAGGTGATCGGCCTCATCTTCATCCACTGCGTGTTTGGCATCCCCATCACCGCGCTCATGTTTCGCAGCTATTACCAGGGTATCCCGGGTGAGCTGCTCGACGCCGGCAAGATCGATGGCTGCGGTTTCTTTGGCATCTATCGCTACATTTTGCTGCCCATCGCCGCGCCGGCCTTCGCCGTGGTGCTGCTGTGGCAGTTCACCTCCATCTGGAACGACTTCATCATCGGCCTGGTGGTGCTGAGCAATCCCACCCTGGCGCCGGTGACCGTGGCCGTGCAAAACCTGACCGGCAGCTTCACCACCGAATGGAATGTGCAGATGGCCGCCGCGCTTATCGCCGCGTTGCCGACCATCGTGGTGTATCTGGCGCTGGGCAAGCTGTTTATGCGCGGGTTGCTGGCCGGCAGTGTGAAGGGGTAACGTGCTACAGTCTGGTCATGCAAGCGCTCGAGTTTTGGAAGGAAGTGATCTTGGATAAATCCAGGTTTCTGGAGTCATTTATCGAGGCCTTAAATTTGGCTGGCACGCGCTATTGCGTGATTGGTGGACAAGCCGTGAATGCCTATGTGGAGCCGTTGGTCAGCCTCGATCTTTATATCGTGGTTGCAGTAGATCAGCTGAGCGATGTAATTGCCGGCCTTGCTAATCAATACGAGATCAAGACATTTCCTCACAGCTTGAATCTTTCGCAAGCAGGCTCCGATCTACGCGTGCAAATTCAAACCGATCACCGCTATGATGATTTTGTAGATCGCGCAGCCGTTCGCAATGTGCTGGGTTTGGCATTACCTGTGGCCAGTCTCAAAGATGTGTTGGCCGGCAAACTTTGGGTCGTTCAAGACCCTGCTCGGCGCGGCAGCAAACGTCAAAAAGATCTGGCCGATATTGCGCGAATACTGGAGTCTTATCCACAGATGCGTTCGCAGGTGCCGCAGGAAATTTTGAATCGGTTGGACTGATGTTTGCTAGGCCCAGCTTGCTCCCCAGCTCAGTCACAGGTTAAATGCACTGCATTCTTTCAGAACGCAAAGCAGATAAACCTTATGGCAGACCGAGTAAAAGACAAAGTTGTGGTGGTGACGGGTGGGGCGCAGGGCATCGGCTTCGGCTGTGCCGAGCTGTTGGCGCGCGAAGGTGCGCGGGTGGTGGTTGGCGACAGGAACGAGACCACCGGCAAAGCCGCTGCCGCCAAAATCCGCGAGGCCGGTGGTGAAGCCATCTACCAACCTCTCGATGTGCTCGACGAAGCACAGTGCGCGGCACTGATGAACGCGGCCGTGGCGCACTACGGCCGGCTCGATGGCCTGGTGAACAACGTTGGCTACTACGTGCGCACCGACCTCGCCGACATGACCGCCGACATTTGGGACACCTACATCAATCTGAACCTGCGCGGCGCGATGTTTTGTTGCAAACACGCGTTGCCGCTGATGCAGGCACATGCGCCTCATGATGGGGTCAAAGACGGCACGACCGGCAGCATCGTCAACGTCGGCAGCATCCACGGCATTCAATCCTCGCCGAACCTGCTGGCCTACGGCGCGGCCAAGGGTGGCCTGCTCACCCTGACCCGCACGATTGCCGGTGCCTACGCCCAATACGGCATCCGCGCCAACTACCTGATTCCCGGCTGGGTGATGAGCGAGGGCGAGATTGCCCTGCACGAAAGCATGGGCATGCCCGAGGCCGAGCTGCGCGCGCGTGGCTCGCAGATGAAGTTGGGCCGGCACCAGACGCCGCAAGATGCAGCCTATGGCGTGGTCTATCTCATCTCAGATGAATCGTCTCAGGTGACCGGGACGATTTTTAATATCTCGGGCGGCTCGGGCTCATTTCATTAGAGATGAAGGCAGAAGGGGAGAAGGTGTGAAGGTGTGAAAGTGTGACACAAGCGAACTCATGTCCCCTCACACTTTCACATTCTCACACCTTCTCCCCTTCTGCCCTCGCCCTCCCATTTGCCGAGAATGCCGGAATCAACACAATGAAATTTACGAATTCAATCTAGGAGATTATTTTGCGACCCAACACATTGAAAACGATTTGGAGCGAGGGCAAGGCCGTGATCAACGGCTGGTGCGGCATTCCCAGCTCGTGGTCGGCCGAACTGATGGCCCACCAGGGTTTTGACAGCATTACCGTGGATTTGCAACACGGCCTGATCAACTACGACACTGCGGTGCCGATGCTGCAAGCCATCAGCACCACGCCCACGATTCCACTGGCGCGCGTGCCGTGGAACGAGCCCGGCATCATCATGAAGATGCTGGACGCCGGCTGTTACGGCATCGTGTGCCCGATGATCAACACCCGTGCCGAGTGCGAGAAATTCATCGGCGCGTGCCGCTATGCCAACGCCGGCGGCTATCGCAGTAACGGCCCCACCCGCGCCATTTACTACGGCGGTGCCGATTACTTCGATCACGCCAACGAGACCATTCTGACGTTTGCGATGATCGAGAGTGCTGAGGCATTGGCCAATGTCGAGGACATCGTGAGCGTGAAGGGGTTGGATGCCGTGTATGTTGGCCCGTCCGATCTGAGTCTGTCGATCACCGGCCGGCCACGCATGGAATACGACGGCTTCCCTGATTTGTTCGCCGCGCTGGACACGATCGTGGCTGCGTGCAAGAAGAACGGCGTCGCCACTGGCATCCACTGCAGCGGGGCCGAGCACGCCCAGAAGATGATCGCGCGCGGCTTTAACTTTGTGACGCTGGCTTCTGACGGAGCCTATCTCACCAGCGCTGCTGGTGCTGCCGTCAAGCAGATGCGCGGCGCATCCAACACATCGGCATCCGGTGTCACGCCGCCGCCGTCGCAGCCGTATTAGATCAATCTCACGCAAAGACGCGAGGCCGCAAAGGAAAGTCTTTACTTAACAACGTCATTCCCGCGCAGGCGGGAATCCAGGCGTCACCACGACGCGACAGTGGATCAAGATTCTGGATTCCCGCCTGCGCGGGAATGACGAGTTAGGGACGGTGCTTTGACAAACGGTTCATGCTTTGCGGCTAAGTGCATTCATTTACTCCCTCCACTACCATGTTTCGTATTTGGATTGATGAACCCTTTCTCGACTCGTGCCAGCCGTTGATTGAAGGTGTGGCCGAGCTGGTCGGCCCTGGCGCACCGCTCACGGATCTGGCCACGTGCGATGCCGCGCTGGTGCCCGGCTCACGCATCTGGGACGCGGCCTTCATGGATGCGGCCCCGCGCATCAAAGTGATCTCGCGGCTCGGCGTGGGCTATGACAACATGAACGTGCCCGAAGCCTCGGCCCGTCGCATCATCGCCTGCTATGCGCCTGAAGCGCCGACGGTGTCCACGGCCGAGCACGCGCTGTCGCTGATGATGACGGTGACCAAGAACATTCGTCGGGCCGATATCGCCGTGCGCGCTGATCGCTGGAAAGAATTTGCCAATGACGCGACCAGTAAAGGCATGGAGCTTGAAGGCCGCACGCTGGGTCTGGTCGGCATGGGTCGCATCGGCTCGCGCGTGGCCCGCGTGGCGCTGGCGCTGGGTATGCGCGTGGTCGTGTTCGACCCGTATATCTCGGCCGAGCGCGCGGCCGAGCTCAACCTCGAGCTTGCAATCTCGCTGGAATCACTGCTGTCACAAGCCGATGTGGTGACGCTGCATGTGCCGGTGACGCCGGAGACGCGCGGCCTGATGAACGCGGAGAGGTTCGCGCAGATGAAGCCTGGCGCGTTTCTCATCAACACCGCCCGCGGCGCACTGGTGGATGAGACAGC
>JBBQST010000212.1:0-7991 GCA_038213625.1 Thermoflexales bacterium | reverse complement strand
CATGCGTGTGCAGTGGGATCTGGCGCAGTTCGCCATTCCCGATGCCAAGATCGGCGAGTTCTTTGAGGTGTTGATTGCCAAGCGCTTCAGCATGACCTGGCAACTCAATTTCTCGGACGAGCGGCAGCGCATGGCCGTGTTTGTGTCCAAACCCTCGCACTGCCTGTATGACATTTTGAGCCGGGTGCAGGGCGGCGAGTGGGATGTGGACGTGCCGCTGATCATCAGCAATCACCCCGATCACGCGGCCATCGCCAAAGCGTTCGGCATCGCGTTTCACCACTTCGAGATGACGCCACAGAATCGAGTTGAACAGGAGCAGGCCCAGATTGCGCTGTTAAAAGAGCACAACATCGACTTGGTGGTGCTGGCGCGCTACATGATCATCGTCGGCGGCGCATTTGTGGAGGCGTTTCCGCAGCGCGTGATCAACATCCACCACGCATTTTTACCTTCGTTTATTGGGGCCAAGCCCTATCACCGGGCGTATGAGCGCGGCGTCAAACTCATCGGCGCAACGGCCCATTACGTGACGGCGGACTTGGACGAGGGGCCGATTATTGAGCAGGATGTGATTCGCGTGAGCCACCTGGACTCGATTGCCGAGCTGACCCGCAAGGGATTTGATGTGGAGAAGATCGTGCTGGCGCGGGCGATTCGCCGGCATCTGGAGCGCAAGACGCTGGTGTTTGGAAGCCGGGTGATGGTGTTTGCGTAAATGTCTGGATTTGCGTTTTTCAGCATGGTTAGATGATTGAGCTTTGTAAATGGACCCCCGACCCCAAAAGGGGAGTCGGTAGCAACGTCAACGACACCCCCTTAGGGGTGGGGGGTCTCTTCAGCGGAATTGTTGTGAAAAGCAAATCTATCATTACGGGCCAGAGCATTCAACCAGCCAAATTGGTTTGTGCACGAGAGATGCGTCGGCAAATGACGGTGTGTGAAGCGGTGCTTTGGGAGCAGTTGCGTGCCAATCGATTTCATGGTTTGCACTTTCGCCGGCAACAGATTATTGATGGCTTTATTGTTGATTTCTACTCTCATGCTGCACGATTAGTGATTGAAGTGGATGGGCTCGTGCACCTATATCAGCAGGAAAGTGACTTGGAACGAGACGCAATTTTATCCAAACGAGGTCTGTGCATTTTGCGATTTAGCAATGAGGAAATTGAGCGGAACATGCAGTTAGTATTAAACAAGATTAACGATAACGTAAATGTCTGACCCACTCATCGTCTTCCAACCCTCCGGCCGGCAAGGCCGCATCGCCAACGGCACCAGTCTGCTCGAAGCGGCGCGCCAGCTCGGTGTGGACGTCGATAGCATTTGCGGCGGCCGACAAACCTGCGGCAAGTGCAAGGTTTTGATCGAGGACGGCGCGTTTGCCAAGCACGGCATTGTCTCGTCGCCGGACCATCTGACTCCTGTTGATGACACCGAGCGCGAGTATTTTCTGCGGCACCCGCGCCAGTTTAACGAGGGAGCGCGTTTGTCTTGCGTGGCGTGTGTGACCGGCGATGTGTTGGTGACGGTGCCGTTTGAGAGCACCCATCGCAAGCAGGTGGTGCGCAAGGGAGCGGGCGAACGGCCCATCGAAATTGACCCGGTGTTGCGGCAACGCTATGTGGAGGTGGAGCCGCATGCGCTGGGTGAGCGACGGGGCGATTGGGAGCGGTTGCAGGAGGCGTTGCTGCGCGAGTGGAATTTGACGGGCTTGAGCATCGACTTGTATGCGTTGCGACAATTGACGCCGGCCTTGAAGGTGGGCAAGCACAAAGTCACCGTGACCATTGCCAATGATAAAGAGGTGATGGACGTGCGCGGCGGCTACCACGAAGGGCTGTATGGCCTGGCCGTGGATGTGGGCAGCACGACGGTGGCCGCGCATCTGTGCGATCTGCAAACCGGCGCGGTGCTGGCGACTGAATCAGCGATGAATCCGCAGATTACCTACGGCGAGGATTTGAAGAGACGGTTGAGCTACGTGATGATTCGGCCTGATGGCTAGCAGAAGATGAATCTCGCGATCATTGCCACGCTGAACCAACTGGCCGAAAGCGCGGCCCGCGCGGCCGGCATTACGGTGCAGGATATTCACGAGGCCGTGCTGGTCGGCAACACGGTCATGCACCATATTTTGCTGGGGCTGGACCCGACTGAGCTGGGTGCGGCACCGTTTACTTTGGCCACCCACGCCGCACTGGATATCAAGGCGCGCGATTTGGGGCTGGTGTTTCATCCGGCCGCGAACGTGCATTTTCTGGCGCTGGAGGCGGGGCATGTCGGTGGTGATAACGTGGGCGTGCTGGTGGCCGAGGCGCCGGATCAGCAGGACGAACTGATGCTGATCATTGACGTCGGCACCAACGCCGAATTGCTGTTTGGCAACCGCGAGGAAGTGCTGAGCTGCAGCAGCCCGACCGGCCCCGCATTCGAGGGCGGCCAGATCACCCACGGCCAACGCGCTGCGCCGGGGGCGATTGAGCGGGTGCGAATTGACCGGGCGACGGGTGAACTGCGCTTTAAGGTCATCGGCCAGGAGTTGTGGTCGGACGAGCAACCATTTAACGAGATACAAGCCACCGGCATCTGCGGCAGCGGCATCATTGAGGTGGTAGCGGAGTTGTTTGTGGCCGGGTTGCTGCGGGCCGATGGGCGCTTTGAGGATGCACGGCCACATCCACGCATGCGCTGGAATGGGCCGAAGTGCGAGTATGTGCTGGCGACGGCGGAGCAATCGGCCACGGGCCGCGAGATCGTGATCACCCAGGACGATGTGCGCAACATTCAACTGGCCAAGGCGGCGTTGTATGCCGGTTGCAAGTTGCTGATGCAGCGGCGCGGGGTGACCCAGGTGGATCAGATTGTGCTGGCCGGCGCATTCGGCACCTATATTGATCCGGTGCGGGCGATGGTATTGGGGTTGTATCCCGACTGTGATTTGAGCAAGGTGCGGGCGGTGGGCAATGCGGCGGGTGATGGGGCGCGCATGGCATTGCTGAGCCAGCGCCGGCGGGCCGAGGCCGCGATTGCCGCAAGGAATGTCCACTACATCGAAACGGCGATTGACCCGGCGTTTCAGGATGAGTTTGTGGGGGCGATGTATTTGCCGCATATGCGCGATGCGTTTCCACATCTGACCGAGGCGGGATTGTTGCCGGATAAGCCCATAGAAGTGGTGGAGAACGATCGCGACCGGCGGCGGCGCGAGCGGCAAAACCGGGTGAGAAGCGAACCATGAGCCGCAAACCGGTGGATCAGCGCGGCAAACTGGAGGCGCAACCCTTTAGCTATCGGGCGAGCAAAGATGGCCAGATCTTTATCAGTTGGCAGGGCAAGACGGTGACGATTGTGAAGGCGGATGCAGCCGAGCGCATGTTGGTGAAATTGAAGCAGGCTGATGAGAGAACAGTGCAATTGATATTGGCCAAGGCCACGGGCAATTTCAAGCACGGCAACGAGAGACATTAGACCAACGTGGACGAATAACAATGGACCAGCGATATTTGATGCTCATCGAAGCCCTCTCCAGCACGCCGCGCGATTTGCAGCGGCTGGTGAAGCGGGTGAGTCCGGAAGAAGCGCTGGTACGACCGGCCGAAACAGAGTGGTGCATCAAGGATGTGGTGGCGCATCTGGGCGATATCGAAGGGCAATTTAGGAGCCGGCTGCAGCGCATTGTGACGATTGATAATCCGCATGAGCCATTTATCAACCCAAATGAAGCGGCGCACGATTTGACGATGGCCACTGGAGATTTGATTGAGTTATTTGCCGGCAAGCGCCGCGAAACCACAACATATCTTGAAACCTTGACCCAGCCGCAGTGGTTGCGCGTTTGCACCCATGAGACGTATGGCATTACGCGTCTGCGAAAACAAGTGGAGATTTTGATCGGACATGATAATGAACATCTGGCCCAGATCGTGAATATTCGCGAGTTTTTGGATCGGCCAGGGAGGGCAGCATGAGCGATAAGTTTCAGCGTGCCGTGCGTGGATTTGCAGGGTTGGTGATCGTGATGGTGATTGCCGCGACAGCGCAACCGGTCACTGCGCAGACACCGACGCCGGCGGCAACCTGGATTATTCCGGGTCGGCAGTATTACTTTCCAGTACAACCCCCAACGCTGGCGAAATATAACAATCGGCACCACGACTACCCTGCCACCGATATTTTTGTGCCAGTGGGCAGCACGGTGGTGGCCGTGACCGACGGCGTGGTGGACGAGGTGAGTCTGGTGGATCGATGGGATCCGAAGACAAATCTAGGTCAGGACCGCGGCGGTCTGTGGGTCACGATCATCGGCGACGACGGCATTCGTTATCACACCTCGCATCTGTCGGCCGTGGAGGCTGGCATTGCCGTTGGCGTGCGGGTGACGGCGGGTCAGGTGATTGCTCGCTCTGGCAAAACCGGCAATGCGCGCACCACGCCGGCCCATGTGCACTTTGGGATTTCATGCCCCACTGTGGCCGGAGATTGGGATGTGCGGCGCGGTATCGTTTTGCCGTATCGTTACCTGAAGGCGTGGACACGCGGCACGGATGTGACGCCAGTGATTAACAAAAACACCCGGTTGGGGAAGGTTTGTAACCCATAATTTAAATGGAAAATCGTTTTTCAAAACTACTGGCCCAGGCGAAGGCCCTTGATCTTCCCATCATGGTGGATGGCGCGATGGGCACGCAACTGATGGCCGTGGGTCTACTGTTTGGCGATCCGCCAGAACAGTGGAATGTGATGCCGGACAAAATAGACAAAGTGCGCGGGGTGTATCGCGGCTATCTCGATGCCGGCTCGCAAATTATTCTCACCAACAGCTTCGGCGGCTCGCCGTTTCGATTGAAATTGCACAGGCTGGACGGCAACACGTTTGAGCTGAATAAAGCTGCTGCCGCACTTGCGCGCCTGGAGGCGGGTGATGGCGAGAATGCGGCGGTGGTGGCCGGCTCCATCGGCCCCAGCGGCGAGCTATTCGAGCCGATGGGCAATCTCAACCACGAGATCGCGGTGGAGGGATTTGCAAGGCAGGCCGAGGGTTTGGCTGCCGGCGGCGCAGACGTGTTGTGGATCGAGACGATGAGCGATCTGCAAGAGGTGGTGGCCGCGGTTGAGGGCGCGCGCAAGGGTGCGCCGAATTTGCCGGTGGCGGTGACCATGACGTTTGACACGCGCGGCTTTACCATGATGGGCGTGAGTCCAGCCGACGCGATCACACAACTGGCCGAGCTAAACCTGGCGGCGATTGGGGGCAATTGTGGCAACGGGCCGGATGAGTTGGAAGCCGTGATTCACGCCATGCGGCTGGTGCGAACCGATATCCCACTCATTGCCAAGAGCAACGCGGGTATGCCGACGTTGGAAAACGGCCAGGTGACCTACAACGCCTCGCCCGAGGTCATGGCCGAATGCGCGCGGCGAATGCGGGCCTTTGGCGCGACCATCATTGGTGGCTGTTGCGGTAGCACGCCGGTGCATATTCGGGCCATGAAACAGGCATTGGCGGACTTGCCGCCGTTGGATGTAACCCACCTGGAATTGACGGTGGCGATGGCAACCCGCGCGGCACCCAATGAGGGCCGGCGCGAACGACGGGCCCGGCGCGAGACGCCCGTATCGTGAGCCGTGATTGCGGATTCGTGCACGTGACATGGTTGACGTGCACGTGCACGACCGATGAGGCGCACCTGTGAAAATTGCGTTTGTGTTGTGCGGCGCACTGGCGCGTGAAGTCATTACGATTTCGCGTAGACACGCGTGGGATGTGGCGCTACACGGCGTCAGCGCAGTCGAGCACATGCGGCCCCAACGCATTGGGCCGCTGGTCGAAAAGAAACTGCGTGAGCTGATTCCTCACTTTGACCGCGTGGTGGTGGTGTATGGCGATTGCGGCACCAGCGGTGCTTTGGACGAGGTGTTGCAGCGCTATCACGTGCCGCGCATCAGCGGGCCGCATTGCTATGAGATGTATGGCGGTGCTGCGAATCACGATGCGGTATTGGCCGATCAACTGGGTACGTTCTTTTTAACTGATTTTTTGTTGCGTGGGTTTGATGGCTTGATGTGGAAGGGACTGGGCCTGGATCGATACCCAGAATTGCGCGATACCTATTTTGCGAACTACACCCGGCTGGTGTACCTAAGCCAGGAGCCAACGCCTGATTTATTAGAACGCGCTCGGCAGGTGAGCGAGCGGCTGGCGTTGCCGTTGGAAGTCCGGCATACCGGCTATGGTGAACTTGAAACCCGTCTGGTTCAGCTGATGGCGCACATTGACCAAGATCAGTATCGGCCGTATTTGGCCGAAGAATCGCGTAGCATAGACCCCGAACATGGCAACCTACCAAATCCTGTATTGGCACGACATCCCGGCGCAAGTGCGCGTCAGCGAAGCGCGCGTCAGCGAAGCGCGCGCCAGCGAAGGCCGCGGCCGCAACGCTGAGCGGGCCAGCGTGCAACTGCCGCAACGTTTTCAAGAGGCCATTGACTCGGCGGCGATGCTGGCCGGGCTGATCGGCTCTGATGACTACATGAATGCTTTTCGGTGGGGCGAGCCACACAGCCGCGAAGGCACCCCTCAAGCCGTGGCCCAACTCGTTGCCGATGAACTTGATGTCCAATTCAACGAAATAGACTGGCGCGCAACTGTGGAGAAGATTCGAGCGCGATGAGGGGCGTGGGGTGACGACGGACGGCCGACGACGGTTGTCATAATCTGACTACTGACTACTGACTACTAGATACTCTGCATCATATGAACACTTACCAAAACTACATCGCCGGCGAATGGGTGAATGCATCCAGCGGCGCGACCTTCGAGAACAGCAATCCGGCCAACCATGAAACCCTGGGCACCTTCCCACTGGCCACCCGCGAGGACACCCGCCGCGCGATCGAGGCAGCCAAGGCGGCATTGCCCCAATGGTCCAACTTGCCTGCCCCAGCGCGCGGCGTTATTTTGGACAAAGCGGCGCAACTGATTGGCGCGCGGGCGGATGAGCTGGCCGCCATTTTGACCAAAGAAGAGGGCAAGACGCTGACTGAGAGCAAGGGCGAAGTCTTGCGCGCGCGCGATATTTTTCGGTATTACGCCGGCGAAGGTTTTCGTATGGGCGGCGATGTGTTGCCGGGCAATTTCCCGGATGAACTGCTCTACACCCGGCGCGAGGCACTGGGTGTAATCGCGATCATCACACCGTGGAACTTCCCCATCGCGATTCCTGCGTGGAAGATTGCGCCGGCGCTGGCGTATGGCAATACAGTCGTGTTCAAGCCGGCCTCACTGGTGCCGGAGACGGCCAAGGCGCTGGTCGAGATTCTGATTGAGGCCGGCTTGCCGCCTGGGGTGATTAACTTTGTGACGGGTTCGGGGCGCGAGGTGGGCGATGAGTTGAGCGGCAGCCCACTGGTCAGCGGCCTGACCTTCACCGGCTCGGTTGGCGTCGGCACGGGCATCTACGCCCGAGCTATCAAAAATTTGACCCGCGTGCAGTTGGAGATGGGCGGCAAAAATCCGCTGGTGGTGCTGAACGACGCCAAATTGGATCTGGCCGTGGCGCTGTCGGTGACCGGCGGGTTTGGCCTCACCGGGCAGGCCTGCACCGCGACCAGCCGGGTCATCATCGAAAGGAGCGTTTTAGAATCGTTCACGGAGAGACTGCTCGCGAAAGCCAAGGTTCTCAAAGTCGGCAACGGGCTGACTCCCGGTGTCGACATGGGACCGGCGGTCAACAAACAGGAACTGGCGGGAAACTTCGAGCACATCGACGCGGCGGTGGCGGAAGGCGCAAAACTACTCTTCGGCGGCAAGCGGTTGACCGAAGCCGAGTTCGCGCACGGTTTTTTCATGCAGCCGACCGTGCTGGGCAACGTGACACCGAAAATGCGGATTGCTCGCGAGGAAGTTTTTGGGCCGGTCGTGGCGATTATCGCCGTGGAAAACTTTGACGAAGCGCTCACGGTTGCGAACGGCGTGGATGTTGGCCTGT
>JBBQST010000211.1:0-8113 GCA_038213625.1 Thermoflexales bacterium | reverse complement strand
TTGAAGCGCACGGTCGGCCCGACACACCTCGTTCTCACCCACCCAGGTATCCAGGCCACCGCCTTCGCGTCGACGGATGGGGCCGAAAAAGCGCACGAACTCGGTGTCCACTTGCGGCAGCGGCCAGCCGGGCGAGGCCAGCACGGCCGCATCGGCTAGAAACCGGCGCGAGTCTGCAAAGGGAAAGAGCAGTGACAACAACATGGTGTCATCGTGTAGAGATGCGAATCAGCTGAAAATGATTTACTCCCCTTGCACGAGGCTCGGGGAGTGGGCAAATGCGCCGGTGACCATGAAAACCGGCGAGCCGCGTGCAAACCTGTTTTGCCGCTGGGTCATCGGCTTGGTATGGGCACCGGCGCAGTGCAACCCGCCATCAGTACCAATGCGTCTGGCAGGTTCGCAGAAATAATAGTCTGGATGGCCGGGTTGTCAATTCGTGCGAGTGCGTTTTGTGGGGAGCAGCATGCTGCGCTCTATCGGAGCGAAATTAAGCATCACAAACGAAACAAGGCTCGATTTCTTGAACCCGCAGAGCGGGTTTGCTACTGGTAGGCGTCGGTTTCAACCGATGCCGAACGATGAGGGTGCGCAAAAAACGAAAGACGCGCCTGCCAAACTAGGTTTTCGGCCTCCATGGGCCGGCATCGGTTGAAACCGACGCCTACCAGTAGCAAACCTGCTCCGCAGGTTAAGACCCTTAGCCGACTTGCCTTAATTTCGTGCGTATAGGCCGCAGCATGCTGCGCCCCTGCCTTGGCGTATGCACCTCACCAAAACAGTCACCCGCCCATGTAGAATCCTGAACGTCAAAATTTCGTCTTATAAAGGGATTAATCACATATGGGCACGGTTACTTCGGATGATTTCAAGCAGGTGATGCGCCGCTGGGCCAGCACAGTCAATATCGTGACGACCAAGACCGATGAGTTGATTTACGGCCTCACGGTCACGGCGTTTTCATCGCTGGCGGCCGACCCGCCGATGGTGTTTGTATGCGTGAATCGCCACACGAGAACTCACCCCTTGATCGAGAAAAGCGGCATCTTCTGCGTGAACTTCCTCAGCGAGAGCATGAGCCACATCTCGAACCGGTTTGCCGGCCGGCTTCCCGACGAAGAGCGCTTCAAGGATCTGGCTTATCACACCGAGGCAACCGGCGCGCCGGTGTTGGACGATGCGGTGGCCTTCCTCGATTGCACCGTGGCCGAGATGTTGAGCGCCGGCGATCACACCATTTACGTGGGTCAGGTGCAGAGCGGTCGGGTGCAACAGGTCGATGCGACGCCGTTGCTGTATTTCAACGGCAAATATCGCCTGCTGGGCGATGAGGCGAGTTCATAAATGGGATTACAGCAAATTGCCGCCGTCTTCGCCCATGCCAAAGCCGCGCACCGGCCAGCGTTTATGCCGTATTGGACACTGGGCTATCCCAATGCCGATACTTCCGTCCACGTCATCGAAGCGATTGCGCGCGCCGGTGCAGACATGATCGAGTTGGGTGTGCCGTTTAGCGATCCACTCGCCGACGGGCCGGTGGTCCAACACGCGTCTCAAGTGGCGCTGGAGAACGGCATCACCTTGCGCAAGTGTATGGCGCTGACGGAGCGCTTGCGGGCGAATGGCCTGAAGCAGCCGTTGCTGGCGATGGGTTACATGAACCCGGTGATGGCGTTTGGCGAAACGGCCTATGTGGACGCCTGGTACAAGGCCGGTGCCGATGGCTTGATTTTGCCCGATCTGCCGCCCGAAGAAAGCGGTGAAGTGGGGCAGGCCTGCGCTGCGCACGAGATGGCCTTGGTGCAATTTGTGGCGCCGACCAGCACCGACGAGCGCATGGCCTACTCGACGAAGCAAGCCACTGGCTTTATCTATATCGTGCAAGTGCTGGGCGTCACCGGCGCGCGCGACCAGTTGGCCGAGGGGTTGCCGAAATATGTGGGCCGGGTGAAGGCCGTGGCGAATGGCACGCCGGTGGTGGTCGGCTTCGGCATCAGCAAGCCTGAGCACGTGCGCGAGGTGGGCCAGGTGGCCGATGGCGTCATTGTGGCCAGCGCGTTGATGCGCACGGCCGGCGAGGCGAAGGACCCGCCGCAGGCTGCCTATGATTTCGTGCGCAATTTACTGGCTCAACCTGTTTCGCCTGTTTAGCTCATGGACATACTTGAAAGAAATGCATCGGTCATCATGGCGACGGCGCATCTGGCTCAGACGCCGCTGAATTCATTCTCCGACGGGTATGGCATGCGCTGGTATCAACCGGGTGACGAGGACACCTGGGTGCAGGTGCAGGGCGCGTCGGATCGCTTCAACACGATTACGCGTGAGCTCTTCATTAAGGCGTTTGGCACCGATGAGACAGTGCTGGCCGAGCGGGTCGGCTTTTTGGTGGATCCCGCCAGCCACGCCATCGGCACCGCCACCGCGTGGATAGACCCGCACTGGCACGGCAAAACAGTGGGCCAGGTGCATTGGGTGGCGATTGTGCCGGAATACCAGGGCAAGGGACTGGCCAAGCCGATGTTGAGCGCGGTGTGCCAGCGGCTGTTGCAACTGGGTCAGACCGAGGCCTATCTGGAGACGTCCACCGGCCGCATCCCCGCCATCAATCTGTATCGCTCGTTTGGGTTTGAGCCGGTGATCACCAACGAGGCAGACCGAGCGCTTTGGCGCGAGGTGGGGCCGCATTTGAAGGTGCCACTAGATGTCTGACGTCTGCGATCAGACATCGCCCTAGACGTCAGACATCTCTACAACACACCCATGACCCCGGCCCACACCCGCGAAATGCCCAATGCCAGCAACGCCAACATGGCTGCGATATTGAGCAGCCGCGGCACGCGAGGATCGAGCTTGTTGGCACCGGCGAACAGCGTGATCCATGCCAGGAAGCCGCCGCACAGGATGATGTAGAAGCCGATGATGAAGGCCACGGCATAGGCTGGCGAGGTTCGCCAGGCCTCGATCAAGGTGACCGCGCCAATGGTGCCCCAGAAGATCCACGGCCCTGGGTTGATGAAATTCATCAGCACACCGTTGAGAAAGCTCTGGCCGGTCGGTTTGGTTGTGTTCGTGGGATTCGGTGGCCGGCGCAAGGCTATAAATGCTTTTACTGCCAGCCAGATCAAGAATAATCCACCCGCAATTTGCAGCGCCTGCAAAAACCATGCCGGTGCCTGAGCCAGCAGGAACACCAACACCGCGATGATCGGGCCGTCGCTCAGCAGCGGCACTAACGACAGCGGCCAGCTCCGCCGCCAGCCACGTTGCGCCACCTGATCCGCCAGATAGGCGACAAAGGCGCCGGGTGCGGCGGCATTGGGAAATGCGAGGGTGAGACCCTGAGTGAAGTAGCCGAGCATATCGCGCTACAACCCTGGAATCTCGAAGTTCTCGCCCATGAGTGTGAAGTAGACCGAGCCACTGCCTTCGGGTGGCCGGGCAAAATTGATCTGGAACGCGAGGGTTTGTCCCGGCTCCACCGACCATGGCACGGCCGGCAACGTGCCATTCACCGGCGTCAGCGCGCCGCTGGCCGTGCTCAGTTGCACATCGGTCAGGGTGACCGGCAGTGGCTCAGACGTGAGATTTCGAATGGTGCCGACGACGCGCAACTCATTGCCCTCGGGCGAGATGTTGGCATTGAGCACGTTCACCTCGGCCACCGCTTCGGGCGGCGTGGTAGCGACGGGCACCACTGGCAGCGCTTTGTAGGGCAAGGCGACCCGGGCAATGTAGGGCGAGTTGGCATCAATGGCGAACTGCCAGGTCAGGGTGGGACCTTGCATGGTTTCGGGCACTTCAAAGCCGGCTGTGACGGTGGTGGTGCTGCCGGGTTGCAACGCCCCCTGCGCCCATCCAGCCGCACCCGAAGCCGCCGAACCGGAAGGCGAGAGGACGTACTTATTGCCCTCGCCATCGGTGAGTTCAGTGAAAAACTGGCTGGCATCGAGCAGGCGGGTGATGAGATTGGTGATCTGGAGGTTGACCTGATAGTAGTTGCGGCCAGGCGGCAATCCCACGGAATTACCCGGCACCAACCGCTCGCTCAGGGCCGTCACCTGCACATCGCCCAGGTTCACCGGCACGCCATTGGCGGCCGTGGTGTTGGCCGTGGCCTCGTCGGTGTAGGGCGCAATGATCAGACGCCGTGTGTCACCGCCTTCACCCATCAGAATCAGCGTCACGCGTGGGCTGGATTGATTGCGCAACGGCCCGGATTCATCCGCGTTGATGGCGGTGACTTCGCTGATGCGATAGCGCAAGGTGCCGATGCCGGTGTCGAGCAGGATCAGGTCCTTGGGCTTGAGCTGATCGAACAGGGCCTTGTTGGCTTCGTTTGCCGGCAGGCCAATCACGTAGTTCACCAGCGTGCCACCGGCCCAATAGGCTGTCTTCTCGCTGGTGGCATCGTATGCCGGCCACTCTCCCTCGCTGGAGAGGCGCAGGCCGGTGACATCAAAAATTTTGTCGCCAATGCTGAGGCGGGTGGGCACGCCGGGGGCAATGGCGGTGCCGTTGATTTGCACATTCAACGTGTCGGACATGGGCAATGCCGCGGCCGTGGGATCGGGCGGCTTGGTGTCGCCAAACACCCCCAGGCCGCTGCCACCGCCACTGAGCGCGAGCAAACTCACCACAAAGCACGCCAGCGCGCACACCCCGATCAGCAAAAACATGCTGATGAGAAATAGTGGGCGCGCGCGTGGATCGTTCCAGAGTGGGCCGAACAGTGACCCCATCATGGAGCCGGCGGCCTGCGAGGTTTTGGCGGCTGGTTTGACTTCATCCGTCTCCCATTTGCCGGTTTTCAAGTCCTCAGGCTGCCAGTCATCACGACGGGGCGCATCGTTGGGTGTGTTTGCCATAGGCAGAAGTTGTTAGTTGTTAGTTGTTAGTAGACAGTAGTTGCTCACATACTAACAACTAATGACTAATGACTAATGACTGATTCTATCCGCCGCCGGCTGGGCCACCCAGACCGCCTTCGGTGAGTTTGTAGAGGTCGTTGAGCACGAAGTCCACGTCTTCAATGGACAGCGGCTCGCCATTGGCCTTTTTGAGGGTGCCGGCGTTGATGCGTTCGGCCGCTACATCGCGAATGGTCAGGTTGCGCTTCATGGCATCCTTCACCAGCTCGGCGCCACTCTGGTAGCCGATGACCGGGTTGAGCGCGGTGACCACGATGGCGTTCTTGGCCAGCCAACCTTTGGCTTTCTCGGGCTGAGCCTCGATGCCGGCCAGGCAATATTGCACGAAGGCGTTGATCGCGCTGGTGGTCACATGCACTTCCTCGTTCAGGTTATGGGCGATGATCGGCATCATCACGTTTAATTCCAGTTGGCCGGCCTGGGCGGCCAGCGCCACGGTGTGGTCGTTGCCCTGAATATGGAACATGGCCATGTTCAGCATCTCGGCCAGCACCGGGTTCACCTTGCCGGGCATGATCGACGAACCGGGCTGCACCGGTGGCAGGCGAATCTCGTCGAAGCCGGTGGTGGGGCCGCTGCTGAGCAGACGCAGGTCGTTGGCAATGCGGGTAAGCGTAATGGCCAGCGTGCGCATGGCGGCACTGAAGTGGGCGGCGTCGGCCATGCTCTGCATCCCCTCGAACAGGTTGTCGCTCTCGCACAGCGGCTGACCCAGAATGCGCGACAGCACCTGCACCATGCGCTTGTGATACTCGGGGTGGGCGTTGAGACTGGTGCCGGTGGCGGTGCCGCCGATGGGCATGCGGCGGAGTTGATCGGCTGCGGCGTTAATGCGCTCCAGATCGCGCTCAACGGCCTTGGCATAGCCGCCAAATTCCTGGCCGAGGCGAATCGGCACGGCATCCTGAAAATGGGTGCGGCCGCTTTTTACGATGGGGTCGAACTCTTTGGCCTTGGCATACAGCGTGTCCACCAGATATTGCACGGCTTGCTGTAGTGCCGGCAGTTTCCACAGCACGCCCAGACGAATGGCCGTCGGCGTGGTGTCGTTGGTACTCTGAGCCATGTTCACGTGGTCGTTGGCACCCACCGGCTTCTTGTCTTTGCTGACGAGGGGGAAGCCCAGAATTTCGTTGGCACGATTGGCCAGCACCTCGTTGGTGTTCATATTGTGGCTGGTGCCAGCGCCGGCCTGGAACGGGTCAACCACCCATTGATCCATGAGTGCGCCGTTCAGCGACTCATCGGCCGCTTTGATGATGGCATCGGCCAGCTCGGGCTTGAGCAGGCCCAAGTCACGATTCACCTCGGCGGCGGCGCGCTTGATCGCGATCATGCTCCACACGAAGGCTGGATAGGGTCGCAGGCCGCTGATGGGAAAGTTGTTGATGGCGCGCTGGGTTTGCGCCGCGTAGTAGGCATTGGCCGGGACTTGCACCTCGCCCAATGAATCTTTTTCAGTTCTATAGTCCATGGTGAATTCTGATTTTACTGTGAGGATGCTGATTGTGCGCGCTGGGCAGATGCGGGAAAGGGGCTTGGCTGAGTGGCGCGAGTGATTGACGCGCGTGCTCCATGTTTCAAGCGTGAATATCGATGTTTAACGATAAAAATAGCCCAGGCTCACTGATGTGAGTCTGGGCTATGTAAACTGCCAAACAAGCGATGCCGTGGCTACTTGACAGAGGCCGGCGCCGCCGATTTATTGCGGGAGCGGCTGCGCTCCTTCAACAGTTCCAGCCCCATCGGCACGACCGAGACCAGAATGATGCCGATCGTGACCAGCGAGAAATTCTCTTTGATAAAAGGCACATTGCCGAACAAAAAGCCCGCGGCCAAAAACAGGGTCACCCACAGCAGTCCGCCCACAAAGTTATAGGTGATGAAGCGTTTGTAGTCCATGTTGCCCACGCCGGCCACAAAGGGTGCGAAGGTGCGGACGATGGGGACGAAGCGGGCCAGAATAATGGTCTTGTTGCCGTGCTTCTCGTAGAACTCCTCGGTGCGCTCCAGATATTCCAGCTTCAGGATGCGATTGCCGGGCTTGAACACGCCTTTGCCAATGCGTTTGCCGATGGCGTAGTTGACGCTATCACCCAGAATGGCCGCCACGGACAGTACCACCCAGAGCACCAGAATATTCAATGATCCGCTGGTATCCACGGCCGCCAATGCGCCGGCCGCGAACAACAATGAATCGCCCGGCAGGAATGGGGTGACGACCAGGCCGGTCTCGCAAAAGATGATGACGAACAGAATCGGCACCAGCAGCGCGCCGTAGCGCGCCACCAGTTCCACCAGATGGCTGTCGATGTGCAGCACAAAATCCACGATCGATTTTAGAATTTCCATGTCTTATTTCCTGTGTGTGTGTGTGAGTTGATGTTAGTTTGTCGGATGATGAAGGCAGTAGTGCATTCCAGAGAACACGCACAGCCATCAGGCTGTTCCAAATTGGCGATCGCCGGCGTCGCCTAAGCCAGGCACAATGTAGCCAACCTCGTTTAAACGCTCGTCCAGCGCGGCCAGGTAAATCGGCACGTCGGGGTGATCCTGTTGCAGCCGCGCCACGCCCTCCGGCGCGCCAATCAGCCCCACGTATTTGATCGTCTCGGCCCCCCAGCGCTTGAGAATGTCGATGGTGGCGCTGGCGCTGCCGCCCGTGGCCAGCATGGGATCGAGCACCAGACACAATTGCACGGTGGGGTTCACCGGCAGCTTGTTGTAATACTCCACCGGCCGCAGCGTTTTCTCGTCGCGGTAGAGGCCGATGTGCCAGACTTCAACATGGGGCAGCATCTCGATAGCGCCCTCGACCATGCCCAGACCCGCGCGCAAGATGGGGATGAGGCCGATGCGAATGCCGAGCTTGTTGCAGTGCGCCGTGCCCATGGGGGTCTCGATGTCAACGGGGATCACTTCAAGATCGGCCGTGGCCTCGATCAGCAGCAAGGTCGCCAGTTCCTTGACCACTTCGCGAAACTTTTTGGTTTCGGTGGATTTGGCGCGCAGAATGCTGAGCTTGTGTTGAACGAGTGGATGCGATGAGACGTGGAGTCTGGCAGTGCCGGAAGTGTTAGATCGAGCGGGTGTTGACTGTGACATGGGCGGCGACATTTTACTCGGTTGGTTTTGCCGAAACGATGTCGATTTGGCCTATTTCTGCACTGTCTGCGCCGCTA
>JBBQST010000210.1:0-8165 GCA_038213625.1 Thermoflexales bacterium | reverse complement strand
AGCGCGCGCTGGCGGCCTGTTGAATAATCTGGTCGAGCGCGAGGTATAAAAATGTGCCGAACATCAAATCGACCACCGGCCGCAGCCCAGTCACGGCCGCGCCCACACCGGCGCCGGCCACAGCCAGCTCGCTGATGGGCGTGTCAATCACACGGCGATCACCAAACTCGGCATGCAGACCGCGCGTGCCCGCAAACACGCCCAGCTTCACATCCTCGCCCATGAGAAACACGGTCGGGTCGCGCCGCATCTCTTCGGCAAGCGCATCTTTAATCGCGGCAACGTAAGTTTTTCGTGTCATACTTTTCACTCAAGACTCTTGACTCAAGACTCTTGACTCTTGACTCTACAGTCTTAACTCAACCGCTACACCCACCCGTCCTCGTAGATCGACTCTAATTCCGGCTCGGGGCTCTGCCGCGCAAAGACCACGGCGTCCTTCACTTCCTGCTGAATCGATTGATCCAGTTCTTCCAACACGTCCGGCGAAATCAGGTTGCCCTCCATGATCTTGACGTGCATGATGGTGAGCGGATCTTTCGCCTGAGCCATTGCAAACTCATCGTCCTTGCGATACACACCGCCGCCCAGAAATGCCTTCTCGCCCTCGGAGTGGCCGCTCTTGCGATGGGTCTTGGCTTCGATCAACGTCGGCCCGTCCCCACGCCGAGCCCGCGCCACGGCCTCACTGGCGGCGTCATACATCGCAATCGCATCGGTACCGTCGGCGATGACACCGGGGATGCCGTAGCCCTGCGCCCGCAGTGCAATGTCGCGCACGCCGGTCACGTTCTCCATCGGCGTGAACTCACCATACTGGTTGTTCTCGCACACGAAGATGACCGGAAGTTTCATCACTGCGGCCAGATTAATGGACTCGTGAAAGCTGCCCTCGTTGCTGGCCCCATCACCAAAGAACGAGACCGACACCTGGTCCGTGCCACGATACTTGGCGCTGAGGCCGGCCCCAACCGCCATCGGCAAGCCGCCGCCCACAATGCCGCACGCGCCTAACATGCCAATGCTGAAATCGGCAATGTGCATGCTGCCGCCCTTGCCCTTGCAATAGCCATCGCGCTTGCCAAACAGCTCGGCCATCATGCGGTTGAAGTTGCCGCCCTTGGCAATCACGTGGCCGTGGCCGCGGTGCGTGCTGACGATGTAGTCGTCATCGCGCAGGGTCGCGCACACGCCAGCACCCACCGCCTCTTGGCCGATATACAGGTGCACAAAGCCCGGCAGTTGCCCCTGCCCAAACAGCGTGCCGACCTGCTCCTCAAATCGCCGGATTCGCAGCATGCGGGTGTAGATGTCGAGAATTTTGTCGTTGTTCATTGCGGAAGTTTTTAGTGATTTAGTCGTTAGTGATTAGTGGAGGGCTGCTAGCCGCCAGCAGCTAGCAGCCCTCCACTGCCAGCAGCCTCTCCGCCGTCAGCGCCAACACTTTGGTCGCGGTCACGATTTGGGCGACTTCGATGCGCTCATCAACCATCGGCCAGATGGGTATGAAACCGGGGCCATATTCGACACAGGTGATGCCAACGCCTTTGAAATGGCAGGTGTCGGCTGTGGCACCGATGCGATGGCCCGCGCCGACGATGGGTGTGCTGCCGGCCACTTGCGTGTGCGCGTCAATCACCGCCTGGGTAATCGGCGACTCAATCGGCGTCGCATCACGCGCCGGCATGTTCGGTTGTTGCGCGCTCAGCGGGATCACCAGCTCAAAACTAAATTCAGGATCGTTCGCGGCGATGCCCTGCAACAGCTCGGTCAAATCCTCACGCACACTGTCCTCGGTCATGCCTGGAATAATGCGTAAATCAAATGACAGCGTGGTCGTGTCTTGAAAGTGCTCGATGCCGCGCACGGCCATGCGCGGGAAGCCCGGCAACAAGGGATGTGGCGTGAAGCGCAGCCAGCCGCCGTGTGGAATGGGTTGATAGGCCGGGCCAAACGCCGCAATCACTTTCATCATCTTTTCGATTGGATTGATGTAGGGCACGCGATGCTTAAACTCACCTTTGACGCGCACCTTACCTTGCACATAGCCGGCCGAAATCACCCCAACATCTAAATTGCCCGCTTCGGTCACGACGCAGTAATCGGGCCGCAAGCCGGTGTTGATCAGGTGAACCGCACCCACGCCACCGCCAGTCTCGGCCACCACACAGGCCACAATCAAATCGCCCTTCAGCTTAAGCGAACCGGCCACGCGCGCGCGTTGCACCGCCTCGGCCGCCAGCATGATCGCGGCCACACCCGCCTTCATGTTGATCGCGCCCAGGCCATATAAGTAACCGGCATCAATATCGCCGCCGAATGGATCGTGCGTCCACTCCTCCTCGCGGAACGGCCGGCCCTGCCAGTCGCTGGTGTCGATGTGGCCGCACAGCATCAGGCTCGGCCCTGTCCCATCGCCCTTCAATGTCGCGACCGTCTGGTGCGTGACCGTGCCGTTGTGCAGCGGCACTGTTTGCAGCTCAATGTGGTCGAAGCCGCGCAGGGTGAACCACTTGGCAATAAACCGCGCCACATCCGATTCCTTCCACAAATACGAGGGAATGCGAATGATCTCCTGGGCCAATGCCACCGGCTCGCTATCCTGGAGATGATCGAGAACGCTACCCATTACAAATCACACCCTCACAATTTCACACCCACACAACCTCATTATTTGTCACTTACCATCGCCCACACATCGAACCCCACTTGCGCGCCGCCCCATAGTTCCTTCACCCCAATCGTGTTGCGTGTGGGATACGGCGCTTTGAAATAGTCCTTAAAAATTTTGTCCATCTCGCTGAACTTGTTCACATCCGTCAGCGATACGTTCACGCGAATCACATCGGCCATCGAACAACCCGCTTTCAGCAGCACGGCCTGAATGTTGTCGAGCGCGCGGCGCACCTCGGCCTCAAAGCCGCCCCTCACCACGCCCGAGCCATCGGGGTGCGTACCCAGATATCCCGAGGTCACCACGAAGTTGCCCATGCGCAGCGCTTGGCTATAGCCGCTGCTGGGAATTGGTGCGTCACTGGCGTCAGTCAAAATCACTTCAAGTTTTGGTTTGTCCGTTGGCATGTCCATTTTTGCGGTGGTTCCCATCGCGCCCCTGTCGTAGATAGTTGTAAACAGTGGCCCGGCTCAGCCCCAGCATGTCAGCGACAATCGGCACGGCGCGCTTCACCTGAAACAGACCTTTGCCCTCAAGCTGATTCATCAGCTCAACCTTGTCCTCGCGGCTCATACTGTGCAGACTGCGGCCAGCCTCGTAAAGCGTTTCAGCCACGGCCGATTGCACTGTGTCAAAGATGTTGTCTGAAAGAGTCTCGGTGGTGCGCTCGCCGTCCTTAGTCTGCACAAACGCATTCAAAGAGTTGCGCATGGCCACAAAGTCGGTCACATCGAGATTCACGCACAGCGCGCCGATGGCACAGTTCGTCTCATCACGCAGAAACACGGTGCTGCTCTTCATCATGCGGCCACCCGGCAGACTCGTGGCGTAGCCATACAAATCCTGCGCCGTGTCGTCTTGCGCCACCTTTTCAAGGATCAAATCAGTCGCGGCTCCACCAATCGCTCGATGCGTCACATCGCCTTCGATATGCACGATGGAGTGTTCAAGATCGGCGAAGTCGTGAACCACCACTTCGCACATCGGCCCCAGCAATTGATGAAGTGCTGCGGCAAGATGCCGGGCAATATCAAATGCAAATTGGGTGTCCGAGCCACGGGCTTCCTGAGCATCGCGCCGTGTTTTTCTTCGCCGCGGCTTGGCAGTGGCGAGGGTGTTCGATTGTCGAGAGGTGTCAGTCGCTTTCTTCACCGGCTCCGCCTCCTCGTCCGAACGTCTGATAAGATGCTAACGACCTATTGACAGTTTGTCAATAGCTTAGACAATATGAACAACTTAATATAAATGGACTCGATGCATCCCAAAATGCCAACCCAATGAGCCGCCACGACGCCAGGATGAATTGCTCAGTCCTGGCGTTTTCATTCGCGTACGCACCGTAAAGGAGTAAAGACATGACCGAACAGGAAATGCTCGACCAGACACTGTATGTGCAAAAAGGGCCGGCCACACTGCCCGAGATGAGCGGCCCCGAAGTCCAGGAGATGCTCAAGGTCACCCAGACGATTTTGATTCCTTTTGGCGCCGTCGAAGACCACGGCGCGCATCTGCCGCTCGGCACCGACATTTACGAAGCCCGGGAGATTGCGCGCCGCACGGCCATTCGTCTGCACACCCAGGGTTGCCCCGTCGTCATCGGCCCGGTCATGCCGTTTGGCACCTCGTCATTCCACATGGGCTTCCCCGGCAGCATCTCCATCACCGCCAGCACCTTGCTAACTCTCACGAAGGAAGTCTGTCTCTCGCTCTACAAGGGCGGCTTCCGCAACTTTGTGCTCGTGCACGGCCATGATGGCAATTTGCCGACCATGATGGTGGCGGCTCAGGATATTGTCGATGCCACGCCGGATGCAACGGCCGTGGTGTTGAACTGGATGGTGGCGCTGAGCAAGGTCTATCACACCATTCAACGCAGCAAAAAGGGCGAGAGCCACGGCGGTGAAGGCGAGACCTCGCGCCTGCTGGTCACCCATCCCGAGCTTACCCACCCCGAGCGCGGCACACCCTTTCATCTGGCCCCCGAAGACCTGCGCAAAATCCAGAGCCCCGAGAGCATGAAGACCGGCGGCGGCGTGTATTACGGCGTGCGCAGCTACAAAGCGCTGACCCCCTACGGCCACATCGGCGACCCCACCCTGGCGGCCGAGGAGACCGGCGAGAAAGGCTATGGCGTCATCGTCGATTGGCTCAGCAGCGTCATCAAGCGCGATTTCTTTGATGGGAAGTAGTCAGTAGTCAGTAGTCAGTAGTCAGTAGTCAGAAAACTTTGCGCGTTCATTCTTTACTGACGACTGACTACTGTCTACTCATTACTTCCCTCCCCATGAAACAAATTATCTCTGCCCCCCTCGCCATTCCCGATGCATCGGCCGGGCCGCAGCGCGATTTTGCCGTGGTGGTTGATGGCAGTCACATCATCGACAGCGGCCCACGGACTGCGATGCAAGCCGCGCACGCTGAAGCTGAAACGCATGACATGGCTGGCATGTTGATGGTGCCGGGTTTCATGAATAGCCATGATCACGGCCGAGGCTATGGCACGGCCTCGCGCGGCATCCCCGACGACACGCTCGAAGCCTGGCTGCCGACGCTGTTTGCCCAGCCCCACATCGACCCGTATCTGGCCGCGGCCTATGACGGCATTCAATTGGTGCGCTCGGGTGTGACATTAACCGCGCACAGCCACAACCCACTCAACTGGGCCATCTCCAGCTTGCAGGCCGAGACCGCGGCCACCTTAAATGGCTATGGTGCGGCCGGCATTCGGGTTGGCTTTCAAGTGCCCATCACCGATCAAAATCGTCTGGTCTATGACGACGCAGCCGGCTTTGTGGCAACCCTGCCGGAGCCGGTGCGGGCGGAGATCGCTTCGGCCACGACACCGCCGCCGCTCTCGCACGATGACTACTTTGCATTGTGCGCCGATCTATTCGCGGCCCATCACGACGAGACCACCCACCTCGTCCACATCCAACCCACACCGGCTGGCGGCCAATGGTGCAGCGATGCGCTGATCACACGCGCCGTTGCCTTCGGCCAGCAACACAACACCTGCGTGCAGATGCACATGCTGGAGACGCGCTATCAGGCCATCTACGCGCAGCGCAAGTGGGGCAAGACCTTCATCCGGCACCTCGACGATATCGGCGCGCTGGGGCCGTGGCTGACCCTGGCCCACATGGTCTGGGCCGATGAGGCTGATTTTGAGCTACTGGCCCAGCGCGGCGTCTCCATCGCCCACAACCCCAGCAGCAATTTGCGCCTGCGCAGCGGCATCGCACCCTTTGTGCGCATGAGCCGCGCTGGCATCAACGTCGGCATCGGCCTCGATGGGCACGGCCTCGACGATGATCAGGATTACCTGCGCGAGATGCGACTGGCCTGGGTGTTGTCCAACCTGCGCAATCAGCAGGACGAACCTGGCGCATCATCCATCACAGCCTCGCAAGTGCTGACCGCGGGCACGATCAATGGGGCAAAGGCCACCATGCGCACCGCGCCGTTGGGCACACTGGCGGCCGGCAAACTGGCCGATGTGGTGCTGATCGATCTCGACTTCGCGCCGTTTGATCTGCTCGATGGCGGCGCGATGTTGACCGCGCCGGCTGCGCTGTTGCACCTGGCCTCGCGTCGGCATGTCCAGCATGTCATGGTGGGCGGCAACTGGGTGGTGCAGGAGGGCCGGTGCACGCACATTGATGAGCAAGCGATCACCGAAGAGATTCGCATCGCCCTGCGTCGTGCGCCGCGTGGCGAGACCAACATTCCACCCGATGCTGTGCGAAAGTTTTACGCGAGCTGGCTGTAGAGATTTAGTCGGTTAGTCATAGATACTGCATAGCATCAGTCGTTAAAAAAGGGTGGCAGAATCGGAACGGATTTTGGACAGAATGACAGAATTTACAGAATCAGACGCACTAAAAATCAGTGTATTTTGTTCATTTTGTCATTCTGTCCAAATCCGTTCCGACGACTGGGCCGCTATGGTTGACTAGGATTTTTAACTATTGAGAATGAACAAAATAAAACAGAATGGGGGCATTCTTCATTTTGTAAATTCTGTTCATTCTGTCCAAAATCCGAAAGTTTTAAGATGGCGGCTACCTAGATTTTTTTAGCGACTGATTCTGCCGAAAATCCACGCACTGAACGCACAGTCATGCTGATCTCGAGCCGCAATAACCCGACCGTAAAACAGATTCGCGCACTGCGCGACCGCAAGGAGCGGCTGCGCACCGGCCTGTTTTTCGTGGAGGGAATTCGCATCGTGGGCGAGGCCGCGCAGATGGGCAGTGAGATTGAAACCGTGATCGTGGCACCGGAATTGCTGGAGAGCGCCTTTGCGTGGGATACCGTGCGCGCGCTGGAAAACAAGGGAAACACCCAGCTCATTGAAGTGTCACGCGAGGTGTTTGAGAGCGTGTCTGACAAGGGCGGGCCGCAGGGCATCGGCGCCGTGATTCGTCAGCGCTGGCACACACTGGATGCGCTACACAAGCCACATGCTGCAAATTCATCGCAACTCATCGTCGCGCTGGATTCGCCGCAAGACCCCGGCAACATCGGCACCATCTTGCGCACCGCCGATTCTGCCGGTGCAAACGGCGTGGTGCTGCTGGGGCCGAGCGCAGACCCGTATGATCCCTCGGCGGTGCGCGCCAGCATGGGCGCGCTGTTTGCCCAGCCCATTGCGCGCGCCAGTGTGGAAGAGTTCGCCGCGTGGAAAGAGCGCAGCGCATTTAAGGTGGTGGGCACCAGCGACCAGGCCGGCATGGACTATCGCGAATGCCCTTATACACAGCCACTGGTCTTGCTGATGGGCAGCGAGCGCGCCGGGTTGTCGGCCGGGCTAACGGCACTGTGCGATTGGATGGTGCACATTCCCATGCTCGGCCGTAGCGACTCATTGAACCTGGCCGTGGCGACCGGCATCATGCTGTATGCCATACACGGCCGTTTGCATCCGATTGACAAAACTGTTTAGGTGGTAAGTGAGAAGATCGTGCACGATCTTTTCTGCAACTCTGTAATGCCCCTACCACACTCAAGACATTTCACGAAATTCACGAATTCCCTAGAGATTTGGGCGGAATGGGTGAATCCCCTCTCAGGTGTGTATAATCCTTGCTATTCTTAGGTCGAAGGAAAAGTCACCAGCCGTATGGAAAATGTAGAAGTCCCCGAGTCTGATGCGCCGGAGGGGGAAGAGAGCTTTAGTGCCTCATTGGGCGAATATCTTTCACGAACAACCAATTTTGATCCACCTAAAAAGGACCAATTGGTCTCGGGCCGTGTCTCCGCAATTAGCGATCGCCAGATTCTGGTTGAATTAGGTGCTAAGAGCGAGGGCATTGTGTTTGGGAAAGAAATTGATGCTTTACCCAAAGACGTTCGCAACAGCATGAAGGTTGGCGACGAAGTTTACGCTTACGTCATTCAACCCGAAGACCGCAACGGCAATGTTGTCTTGAGCATGGCGAAAGCCATTACCGAGAAGGATTGGCGAACTGCGGAAGAACTATTCGAAAAA
>JBBQST010000209.1:0-8174 GCA_038213625.1 Thermoflexales bacterium | reverse complement strand
GCGCTCCAGGAAGGCCTTGTCGTTGGCCATGCGGGCGGACGGCACTAGCCACGGCGGCGAGTAGACCATGTGCATGGTAGAGAGGTCGAACTCGCGCTCGTTCTTGTGGGTGCGGTGATACACACCCTGATGGAACAACAGCGCCGCGCCGGGCTTGCCGCAGATCACTTCGCTGATCGGCAGATCGTTGTTGCCGGACACGGTCTTGGGCAGCTTCATCGCACTATTGTGGCTGCCGGGGATCATGGTCATGTTGCCCATATTGGGCTCGGACTGATCGGTGAGGAAGTAGCCGACGCGCAACTGCACCAGCGGCGTGGGCGTGGCCAGCTTGCAAAAGTCATATACGCTGGAGCCGTCCTGGTGATAGCCACCGTGCTTGCCGCCGGCCGGCTGGGTGGTGCACCAACTGCTCTGCAAAATGAAATAGTCGCCGAGCAAGGCCCGAATCTTCGGCAAAATAGCCTCGTGGTCAATCAGGTTTTCAAGCGCAGGCTCGGTCTCGTAGGCGTGGCCGAGCTGGCGCCACTCGCCTTTGGGATACGGCGAATGCACGCGCTGGGCCGCTTCGAGGCAGGCCTGGGTTTCCGCCGGCGACAACGCATCTGGGATGACGAGGTAGCCGAAGGTTTCGAACATGAATCGCTCTTCGTCGGTGAGGGGGCCGGGAGCTGCAATTGGTTCCATTGTGATTGTTTATTCCTTTTGTTTTGATCACAGGATCAAACTTGATTAAAGATGGCGGCGATTGAATTCACCGCCATCCTAACGAACCTAAGCTGAAGACCCTTCGGGTGGCGCATTCACGCACAAACTGACCCACACTCGATGTGCGCCACCCGAAGGGTCTAATTTAGATGTGCTGCATTGTCCGTCCCCGACTTGATTGCACTTACGCGGCGAACCGCGCTACGCGGCCGTAACAATTTCCAAGGCTTTCTTCTGCGCATCGGCCGCCAGCGAAGCCACATCGGTCTGGGTGGTGAGCACAGCGGTGAACAGATCGTTCCACACGGCGTTGAGCTTGTTCGGCTCCTTGTTCCACTGCGGCAGAATGCCCAAGTCGCTGTCCTTGAGCAAGGTCGCAAACTGCTTGGTCGCATCATCCACCGTGCTGTCCTTCTGCAAGAGTTCGATGGAAGATTTCGTCGAGGGCAGCCGGCCGGCGGACTTGAAGACAATGTCCTGCACGGTCTTGTCCTGCGAGGCGATGATCCAATCCAGCGCCAACTCCGGCACCTTGGTGGCCGACAGCGCACCGTAGATGACGTTGCCGACCACGTAGCTGGCGGGCTTGCCACCCTCTGGAATCGGCACCGGGCCATAAATCGCGTTCTTCAAGCCACTGTCCTTGGCCCAGTTGACGTGCCATGAGCCGGCCATCTGGAACGCTGACTTGCCGGCAAACAGCTGGGTGTAAACCTTGCCCTCGTCGGCTTCGAACGTGAGGCCGGGGGGTGTAAAGGCATTGATCTTGCGCACGAACTCCCACACCGGGAAGCTCTTCGGATCATCAAAGTTGGGCTTGAACGGGTCATCAGCCTGGTTCAGCGTCGTGCCACTCTGCTGCATGTAAACGGCCAGGCGGAACATGCCACCGACCGAGAAGCCCAATGGGCCTTGCAGGGTGTAACCGGCCGCTTTGCCACCCTTGTTCACGGTTTCGGCGGCAGCCAGCAACTCGGGCCAGGTGGCCGGAATCTTGGGATCAACCCCCGCTGCTTCCAACACATTCGGGTTGGCCTCAAAGCCAAAGCAACCCGAGATCCACGACAAGCCGTAGTGCTTGCCGTTGTAGAGGGCGGCCTTGTGGGTGCCGACGATGGAGTTGTCGAGAATCTCCGGCGTCAACACATCATCAATCGGCAGCAGCGCGTTCAACGCCGCGTATTGCTGAAAGAAGTTCTCGCCGACGATGACATCGGGCTGGGTGCCACCCAACAGCGCGGTGACAATGTTCTGGCGCAGAGCTTCGTCCCAGCCATGGTCTTCCCACACGATGGTCGTGCCGGGGTGTTTGGCCAGGAACGCCTCGCGGTGGGCGATCAGGGCCGCGCCTTGGGCGGTGGGTGCTTTTTCGATCTGGGTGAGGTCGAGGCCGGAACCCCACACGGTCAATGAACCCGCAGCAGCAGCGGCGGGGGCTTCGGTGGTGGTGGCAGCGCCGGCAGCGGGTGCTGCAGCTGTTGCGCCGGCAGCAGGCGCGGCAGGACGTGCGGCGGGTGCAGCGCAGGCGGCCAGGGTTGCGCCGCCCAGGGCAGCCACGCCGGTCAGGCGCACGAACTGCCGTCGGCTAATCTTATTTTCGAATTTCATCTCTTCTTAACTCCTTCTTCGGTCTTTCTTAACTATTGGGGAACTTTTTGAATAGCGAATGTTGCTGACTCAAGACTCTTGACTCAAGACTTGCTTTTTATTGATTTAGAAAGTCTTGAGTCAAGCGTCTTGAGTCTTTAACCCTTAATGGCAAAACCTTGCACGCCCTCAACAAAGAAGCGCTGCAGCACCACATACATGATGAGCAACGGCAGCAGGGTGAATGTGGCCAGCGCGAACAGGAATGGGTTGTCTAGCGAGGTCGACGGCATCCCTTTAAGCTGGTTGCCTGCCGCGGCCAGAAACTGAAAGCCCAGCGCGATGACCCAGATGTCCTTGTTGCCGGCCGAGACAAATAGCGGCCAGATGTAGTCATTCCAGATGGCGACAAATTGAAAGATCACCAGCACCACCAACGTGGGCTTGAGCATGGGCAGATACACATCTTTGAGGCAGCGCAACGTGCCGGCCCCGTCTACGCGAGCCGCTTCTTCAAAATCTGCCGGTATCGTGATAAAGGTCTGGCGGAACATGAAGATGAAGAAGACGTTGACCCAGCCGGTGATGATCAGCGCCGGCCATTGATTGATAAAACCACGGCCGCCCTGCCCAAAGAGGTCATTGCCGCCAACCAATGGCCAACGCGCCATCATCACATAGGTCGGCACCAGATACACAATGCCCGGTAGCACCAGCGAGCTGAGCAAATAGATGAAAGCGATATCGCGGCCCTTGAATTTCAGCTTGGCAAAGGCATAGCCACCCAACACGGCCACAATGGATGGAATCAGGATGTACCAGCCGGCGCGTAACACGGTATTGCGCACCCACACCAGCACCGGCGAAGCTGTGCCGGTGGTAGCGCCGCCCAGAATTAACTGCCAGTTTTGCAGGGTGGGGTTAAACGGAATCGGGAACCACGGCGTCTTGTAATAATCTTCCAGCGTGCTGATGGAGGCCGCGGCTCCGAACAACAATGGGAACGCCATGATCAGCGCCGTAATGATGAGCACGGCATACAGCACCACGCGGCTGAATGTGATTCTGCGGCGTTTGACCGGAACCGGTGTTTTGAGGGCAGGCGTGCCGGCGGCAGGCGTGCCGGGAACAGTTGCAGTTGTTTGCATGAGGTTAATTGCCTTGAACACTGCCGCGGCTCATCACGCGGACATTAAAGATGGATGCCAATAACAACAGGAGTCCCAGCACAATTGAGCCCGTGCTGGCGATGCCGATATTGAGGTTGGAGAAGGCGTCCTGGTAAATCTGCAACATCAGCACATTGGTCTGGTTGCCCGGCCCACCCTTGCTCATGAACATGACCGCCTCAAAAATCTGGGCGGTGCCGATGATGCCGGTAATCAGCACGAAGATGGTCATGGGGGCCAGCAGCGGCAATGTGATATAGCGCAGGAGATCGCGGCCCTTGGCCCCGTCTACTTGAGCCGCTTCATACAGCTCCTGGTGGATGCCCTGCAGCGCTGCCAGATACAAAATCACCGGGCCGCCCACGCCGCGCCACACCGAGAACAAAATGATGATGATGCGCATCCAATCGACCTGGACGTAGAAGATGACTGGCGGCAGATTCAAGCTTTGCAACACCGAGTTGATGACGCCGCCGCTGGGTGAAATGAACACCGAGGCCACCTGGGCCATGACGGCGGCCGAGGTGAGCGTGGGCACATACCAGGCCGCCCGAAAGATGCCGCGGCCGCGAATCTTTGTATTCAACAGCAACGCCACAAAGAAGGCCAGCGTGGTTTGGATGACCAGAATCGACACTGCAAAGAGTGCCGTATTCAGGATCACCTGAATGTAAGACGGGTCTGTGAAATAGCGCCGATAGTTGCTGAGGCCGACCCAGACAGGCGCGCCGCTGAGGCCCGACCACTTGGTAAAACTGAGATACAAACTGGCAACGATCGGGAAGAGAAAGAAGATTGAAAAGTAGAGCAGGATGGGCGTGAGGATCATCCACCCTTCTACGGCCTGGCGATGGCGAAAACGCCAACGACGAAACTTTTCGGCACGGCTTAAGCCGAGGGGAGAGGCTGGGGCACCCTGGGGAGAGCGGCCTAGCGGCGAGGCTGTGCTAATTGGGTCTTGCAATCGTGGCTCCAGACTGATCGGTCTCGTGCACCAAATTACCAAAGTATGCGCAATATCAAAATATCATATACCAAAAACCTTTGTCAAGAACATACCAATGAGTTTAATGACTTTGTTGGTACCTTTGTGAATACATTTGTTGACATGACAAGCTGGGTTGACTATGATGAAACGCAGCCCAATCGCAATTTTATAGAAATCACCTAGTAGTCCGTCAAGTAAAAGACTTTAGGTTAGTCCAAGGGCGAACCTGAGCCTTGAGGAAACGATTAGCCTAAGCCGTCATTCCCGCGGAGGCGGGAATTCAGGCGTCCCAATTACGGTAACGTCGGGGTTACGCCTGGATTCCCGCCTCCGCGGGAATGACGTGGTTACCCAAAGACTTTCCTTTGGCAGACTACTGGTTTGTGCGTGAAATGATTCGCATATTGGGATAAGAGCAGTTCATTCCACTTTCGCCTTCTCATCTATGACGACGCTTGACCGTGGAACCCACGCCCCTGCCCTGTATCTACAGTTGGTGGCGCATTTTCGCAGCCAGATCGCGTCGGGCACCCGGCCACCCGGTAGCCAGCTTCCTACTGAGATTGAGCTGACTGAGATGTTTGAGGTGAGCCGCAACACAGTTCGGCAGGCCATGAACATGCTGGTGAACGAAGGCTTGCTGGAACGCACGCAGGGCCGCGGCACCTTTGTTCGCACCCCGCACAAGCCTGAGCCTGAACTGACTTCCATGGCCCCTGTCGCCGTGTCTTGCGAGAAACGCATCGGCCTGGTGCTCAGCCACGTCGGCGACCAGCTCAACATGGAGCTGCTGATCGGGGTTGAGCAGGCGGCCAAGGCGCGCGGCTACGAGGTCAGTTTTACCTTTAGCGAGGAGAACGGCATGTTGCAAGCGCGCGATGTGGCGCGGTTGCAGGCCGGCGGCGTGTGCGGCTTCATCATCTTTCCACTCAGCGATCAGCAGGAGGATCACGCCATCGCCTGGCTGCACGCGCAGGGCACGCCACTGGTGCTGATTGATCGCTATATGCCGACGGTGCAAACAGACTACGTCGGCGTCGATAACTACAACGGCGGCTACCGCGCCACCGAGCACCTGTGCATCCTGGGCCACAAACGCATCGGCCTGGCCCACCTGCGCGTCGGCGGCCTGGCCACCAGCTCGGTGCATGATCGGTGGCGTGGCTACCGGCAGGCACTGCAAGACTATGGACTGGTCTATGAAGATGAGTTGATTTTGCCGGGGCCGAACTATGGCTTGCTGGCTCAGGACAATCGCCCCACCGCCATCTTCGCCATCAACGACGACAGCGCGCTGGAGCTGCTGAAAGTGGCGCGGGCGCAGGGCTTGCGCGTGCCGGAAGATGTGGCACTGGTCGGCTTCGATGATCTGACGCATGCCTCACTGGCCACGCCGCCGCTGACGACCGTGGCTCAGCCGCGCGTGGAAATGGGGGTGCGCGCCGGCCATTTACTAATTGATCGCATCGAGGGGCAGGCTGGGGCCAGCCAAGCTGGGGCCGTCAAGCACATCGAGCTATCCACCCACCTGGTGGTGCGCGAATCGTGCGGCGCAAAACTGCGCGTGCGAGATTTAGCGCGAGCAAACGAGTAAAGTAACTCGATTCACTTCTATAAGTTCAGCGAGCAGACGGCAAATCGTAAATCATTGCGTATAGTCCCAAATAGTAAGCCCCTCAACAGTCCCAAAGTGTTTGGCGTTGCGAGAAATGATGCCGCAGCCTAGCGCCAAAGCCGTGGCTGCCAGCCAAACATCGTTTAAGCCGGGCAGTGCATTACGCTTTTTTAGTGCAGCAAACAAGCTGGCATAGCGAGATACGATTTCGTCAGAAGAGTGAATAATCGGATAACGATCGATCAGTGGAGCAAACGACTTCGGATCGTGCCCAGCCCAGACGGCACCGGCTAAAAACTCAGCTTTGGTCACCCACGGCAACCCAATTTGCCAATCTGAATGCGCTGTCAAAAATCTGGCTGCTGCGCCTTCGCGACGAGCCTCGCGCCAAAGATCTATGAGGAGAGATGTGTCGGCGATTGCTTCCATGTATCTTCAATTCCTTCGTAATTTGTGGGGTTACGATGATCATCGTATGCTTCAATCATCTTTTGGTGAGCCGCATTACTGAGTGGTGGCATTTGTCCCATGATGTTCAACAAGTCTGCTGCCGTGCCACGCTTAGGCACAACACTGAGAACTACTTGTGAGAACGTTTCTTTGGGGTGATGCTTCCACTCAAGAAGACGCTCATAGGCTGCATCTGAGAGGGTTATTGTCTTCATGTCTACATGATAGCACGAGGACACGAGGGCATGAGTCCTGCCTAATCCAATAACAATGGCAATATACTAATTTCAGCCACTCCCCCTAAATACTGGAATAATGATGATCATGCCCACTGCACAACAAGACTATACCGTTCGCGCCGTGCATTGCGATTGGCGCGCCTCCGACGAAGAGGTGTATCAGGCTCTGAAGCGGGTCACCGACCCGCTCAGCAAGGCCTGGGACAAGCTGCGCAAAGCCAAAACCATCGCCATCAAATTTAATCAAGACAAAGAACTCAAGAACCTTGTTTTATACGAGGGCCACCGGCAACAATTGGTGGACGATTCGGTGGTGCGCGCCACGCTGCGGCTGCTGCGCGAGAACACCACCGCCACCGTGCGGGTGGTCGATTGCTCCTTCTACCGCCACTACGGCCCCACCAACGAGGACACCACCCAGATCCGGCATGTGCTGCGCGAGTTTGAGGTGGAGTATGTCGACGGCACCAACGACGTGGTATGGGCCGAAGTGCCGCCGTTGGCCAACGGCAGAGTCGGCGGCTTCATGTTCGACAAATATCCCATGCCGCGCGCCATGTTCGAGGCCGACGCCGTCATCTCGGTGCAAAAGCTCAAGAGCCACGCCTTCATGGGCATTACGCTGACCACCAAGAATTTGTTTGGGTTGATGCCGTTCGAGCCACTGGGCCGGCCGCGCACGTATTACCACCATCTGGTGCGCATGCCCTACATGCTGGCCGATCTGGCCCGGCTCTACGACCCAGACATGGTCATCATCGACGGCATGGTGTGTCAGGCCGGCGAGGAATTGGGCAAGGGAGAAAGCCCGCGCTTCGGCAACTGCCTGCTGGCCGGCGACAATTGCGTGGCTACCGATGCTGTGGGCGCGACCTTCATGAATCACGACCCACTCAGCGACTGGCTGGTCGAGCCGTTCCACCGCGATCGCAACTCATTGCGCGTGGCGGCCGAGGGCGGCTATGGCGAGATCGACATCAGCAAGATCGACTTCGAGAGCGAGGTGACTGCGCCGGTGGCCGACTTCTTCGCCAAGATCACCGACTCGCGCAATACCGTGGTGAGCTGGCGGCGCACCACCGCCGAGCAGGGCCTGTATTACCGTGACCATCGCCGCGAGTTCGACAAATACAACGGCGAATACATCCTGTTGCAAATGGGCGAGGTGAAGTGGCACGACCCCAGCGGCGTGGTCAAGGCCAGCCGACGCATCCTGTCCGGCAGCAACCCCAACGAGGCCATGTGGATGAAATTTGTTGATCCCGATGAGAATGAGGGCGAACACTTCGAGGTCTACGAGAAGACACTGGACGAAGTGCGCCAACTGGAAGCGCAGCCGGCGTAGGTTCGCCCAGGTGCCGCCCGCTACGTCCACCTAAAACGTGGAGCCGTCCAAAGAGTTATCACTTTGGACGGCT
>JBBQST010000208.1:0-8190 GCA_038213625.1 Thermoflexales bacterium | reverse complement strand
AATCCTGGCGTTTTGGTGGATTTTCGCATTCGTGATCCTTATTTTCGTGCCTATGGGGCGGGTCTCAGACTCGCCCCTACGGAAATCCAGCACAAAACAAGGCTGGAAATGAAGATTGCCACTTTTTGAGAATGCACCCATTGCCAGGCACAGACTTGATTTGTTGTGTGATCTGGTGAACAAAGAGGCCATGGCCTGTCCGTATAAATGACCGCACAAGGTGACAGCAATGAGGAGATGAGTTGTTTCAGAGAGCATGCCGATTTGTATCCTTTAAATCCTGTCCTGAATTTACAAAATGTTTCAAGCTATACCAACCTCACACATCGCGTGGATCGTCGGTCATCATCACCACCCGCGGCTTGAAGCGGGCTAGCACATCCACCAGATCGCTTTGAGCCGCGATGACCTGGTCGATGTTCTTGTAGGCTTGCGGCGCTTCATCCAACCCGCCGCCCAACATCGTCACACCCTTCTCGCGCAAGTAGGCATCGCGCATGGTTTTGGTGATGGTCTGCTTGGCCTGAGTCCGGCTCATCAACCGGCCCGCCCCGTGTGAGGCCGAGTGCAACCCCGCTGCCACGCCGCGTCCACGCACCACATAGCCTGGGTCGCCCATTGAGCCAGGGATGACGCCGAGCACACCCGCGCCGGCCGGCGTCGCGCCCTTGCGATGCACCAACACCTCGCGGCCATCCTCCAGCGTCTCTCTCCAGGCGAAGTTGTGGTGATTCTCGATCATGGCCGCGACACTCAACCCGCTGGCCTTTTCGATCCGGTTGTGAATGACGCGATGGTTGGCCTGGGCATATTTGCCGGCCAGGTTCATCGCCAGCCAGTACTCCTGCCCCGGCTCAGAATCCATCGGCAACCAGCCCAGATGCGCCAGGTCGCCACCGCCGCGCGCCAGCTCGGGGTGCAGCGCCTTGGCCAGCGCGCTGTAGTGGTTGGCCACCTGTGCGCCAAAGCCGCGGCTGCCCGAGTGCGACAGCAACGCCAGATACGTGCCTGGTTTCAAGCCCAATTTGGCGTCCTGCTCCAGTACCTCCAACTCGCCAAACTCCACAAAGTGGTTGCCCGAACCCGATGTGCCCAATTGCCGCCACGCCTTGTCCTTCAACTTTTTGACGAGACTCAGCGCATCCCAATCGGCATCGTCCATGACATCGTCGTCCATGGTGGGTGTCCATTCCACGCCGGCCCCAAACCGGGTGTTGTTGCGCAGCATTTTCTCAAAGCGGTCCTTCTGCTGGCCCAACACCTGGGGTGAAGCCTCGAACACGGTCAGCCGCATCCGGCAGGCAATGTCCACCCCCACGGCATAGGGAATCACTGCGCCCTCGGTGGCCAGCACGCCGCCGATGGGCAGGCCGTAGCCCACGTGCGCGTCTGGCATCAAGGCGCCGGCCACGCTCACCGGCAGGCGCATGGCGTTGTCCATCTGGCGGCGGCTGCCCTCGTCGATGCCCTCGCTGCCCCACACCGGGTAGGGCAGTGGCAGCTCGCGCAACTCCGCACCCGTCGGCGTCACCACTGGGTTATTCAAACGATCAAACAGGTTCGCCAATTCACCCAGCACTGCATCGTCCAAATAAGCAGCCGGGTTCTGGCGCACCGCATCCAGCGTCTGCAAAATGGTTTCAGTCGCAACCCCATCGGCTTGCAATCGCGAGGCCGCCCGCAACGCCAGACCCACCGGCTTGCCGGCCTGCCAGCCCATGCTGATGAGTGGGTCGCCGGTGATTTTCTGGCTCTCGCCGTCGTTCGTATTCTTGTTCATGTTCAATAGACATTATTGGGAATAACAAAATGTGTTGTCGTAGGGGCGAATGCTTCGCCCCTAACTTGGCAAATCTTTATTCCCAATAATGGTAACTACTCAGGCCTTTTGGACAGGATAAACAGGATTTACAAGATCGGGAGCGGATTTCCAACCTGTACATCTTGTAAATTTTGTCTCAAAATCTGAGACTGAGCAGTTACTGAAAAGTGAGGAATTAAGGGCGGTTCAGCGTGCGGCTATTTCGCGCCAGGCGTCGCCAGACCGGCAGCCGGGCCAGCAACAGCACGCCGACCACGGCCGCAAACACCCAGGCCGCGTCCAGCACATCGCGATCGAGCAACAGATAGTGCAACACGCTCAGCGGCAGCGCAATGAGCACGAGCTTGTGAAGCATGCGCCAGCGCCGGCCCATGCGCCGTTGCCAGCGCTGGGTCGAGGTGATGGCTAGGGGGATGAGCAGCGCAAAGGCGATGAGGCCGACGATCATGGCGCGGCGCTCGCCCAGGTCGCGCACGATCAACGCCAGATCGAATGCGTTGTCGAGCCAGACATAGACCAGCAGGTGGATGCCGGCGAACAAAAAGCCATACAGCCCCAACGCGCGGCGAATCTGGGTGAGCTGGGGACGGTGTAACAGAGCCGCCAGGGGCGAACAGGCAAACGACGCGACCAGCAGTGCGAGGCCGACGCTGCCCGAGCGCAACATGAGCGCGCGGTTGGCGCTATAGTCTTCGAGATGGAGGGCGAAGTCGGCCAGCATCCAGGCCAGCAGGAGCAATGCCGTCGCATGGGCCAGAACGCGCTGCCAGTTTTGCCGAAGCCAGTTCATTTTTTGTGCGCCGGCGCGCCATCTTCATTCGTCACTGTGGCCACACCATCAAGCCGTTTGGCAAGCACATGGGTCTGGCCGCCCTCAATGGGCGCAAGCGGCTGCCAGTGGGTCGGATCGGCCAACTCGGCGGCCAACTGCCGTGCTTCACGCCCCGACCCCAATTGCAAGTTTGAGCAAATGAGCAGTCCGCCTTTGCCCAGCAGATTTCGCATGTGCAACACGGTATGCAACGCCGGCGCAAACCCATCAAAAAAGGCCATGTCGTAGCCCGGCTGCAACGTGGCCAGCACCGCATCAAAATCGCCAGAATGCACGGTGATCCGCGACTGAAGATCATAGTGCGCGATATGCGCCCGGGCCTGGCGCACATGCTCAGGGTCACCTTCGATCGTATCCAGGTGGGCGTGCGGGCTGCCATGCGTCAGACAGCAGGCCGTGTAGCCCAGCGCGGTGCCGAGTTCGAGGATGCGATGGGCCTGTTTTGCCTGGGCGAGACGCGTTAGGGCAGGACCATCTTCGAAGGTGAAGGCACCACAGCCATGTTTGGCGCGGTGAAGCCGGGTTGCGGCTTGCAGGGCCGCATATGGATCAGCGTTCTGGGTGGAGGGTATCAAGTCTGTCATTGCAGGACTCATCAATGATCCAGGCTATCCCAGGTGCCGCCGTGCACCATCTGACGCACGAAACCTTCGGCCAGAAAATCGTGGGGGAAGCCGAGTTCGATGGGGCTGGCCGCGCTGAGCCGGGTCAACTGGTCGGCGTTCAGGGAATGATTGAGGCTGTCCAGGTTGTCCTGCAGCTGGGCGACTTTGGTTGCACCCAACAGCGGGATCAAATTGCCCGATTGCTGGCGAACCCAATTGATGGCCACTTGTGAGGGCGAGCAACCGATTTCCTGCGCCACGGCCATCACCGTGTCTGCAATGGCTTTGTGTTGGGCCGGGATCTCCGGCCAGCCCGCGGCGCGGCCCTGGGCACCTCCGACGCGATTGTATTTGCCGGTCAGCACACCCGAACCCAGCACGCTCCACGCGGTGACACTGAGCCCCAGCGCGTGCGCCATCGGCAACAGATCGCGTTCGGAGGCGCGGTCGATGAGGTTATAACGTGTTTGTAAAGCCACAAACGGCGTCCAGCCGCGCAGCTCGGCCAGCATGTTGGCCTGCGAGACCACCCAGGCCGGCGTGTCGGAGATGCCGACATACAGCACCTTGCCAGCACGCACCAGATCGTCGAGCGCGCGCATGATCTCTTCCACCGGAGTCACGCCATCCCAGGCATGCACCCAATACAGATCGATGTAATGGGTCTGGAGCCGTTTGAGGCTTTGCTCCACGGACTGCACCATGTTCTTGCGCTGGTTGCCGCTGGCGTTGGGGTCGCCGATGCGGGTGGAGAGCGTGTATTTGGTGGCCAGGACGAAGTGGGCGCGGTCGCTGGCGATGAACTCGCCGACGAACTTCTCGGCCGTGCCGTTGGTGTAGTTGATGGCGGTGTCGATGAAGTTGCCGCCGGCGCTGGCGTATAAGTCGAACAGCTCACGGCTGATCTCACGGCCAGCGCCCCAGCCCCAATCGTCGCCAAAGGTCATTGTGCCAAGGGCAAGTTCAGAAACGCGCAGGCCGCTTCGGCCGAGAAGTTTGTAACGCATGTTAAGTCTTGAGAGTGAACATGAGCGTGAATGATTAGACGTTATCGGGAATAAAGATTTGCCAAGGTAGGGGCGAGGCATTCGCCTACGAAGCCGCAGCAAACATAGACTTTGGCGGCGAATGTTTCGCCCCTGCGACAACGTAATAAATTATTCCCGATAACGTCTATTGATAATTGTGATCAAAATCCACGAGGTCTTCAGGAATGGAAGGTTTCTTGGCAGAATGAGCACGTGTCTGCGCGCATAGAGTCGTTGCGCTTAAGCCGCCCTTTCATGGCCCAACAGATTCGTTTGCCAGCTCAGATCAGCCCCTGCCCAAAATCCTGATCGAACACGCGCCACACGCTGTGAATGTGAATGGCACCGTTGCGGGTGTTGTCGTATTCCAGCAGGAATGATGGCCCCTGGATGCGATAGTAATGCGGCTGGCGCTCCTCCATCGAGCCCGCCCAGCCGAAGCGCAGAGTGTCCAGCCCAGATGCATTAATGCGGTCGAGATGGGTCTTTGCCACCGGCTCGGCCTGGGTCGCCATCCAGGCCTGAATGATCTCCATCGCCAGGGCTTGCTGGTCGTTGTTCAGGGCCGATAGCGGCGCGCCAACGGCTTCGAGCGGCTGGACATAGTCATTGTTCGAGGTCACGTGCTGGGTAAGGGAGCGCTCCTGAAACACCACTTGCGCGCGTGTGGCGTCATCCAAGGATTTCACCAACTCACGGGCCGCCCACTCTTCACGCTGCATGATGCTTTTGCCCGCAGCGCTCACGGTCGGCCACACGCCTTGAAAGAACGGTGTGATGGTGATCTGGTCGCCCGCAATCGTGAAGTGGCGCGAGAGGTGGTGCCCTTCAAAGCGCCAGCCCCAGGCTGCATCGCCGGGTTGGCCAAAGACAGACACGTAGTAGTTGTCTGGGTCACCGCCAATCTCGGGTTGCAGCGACATGATGTCGACAGATTTTTTGAAGCCCACTTCCGACACACTCGATCGCAGCAGAGCCAGTGCTGCCTCGCGCTGATTGGGCTGCAACGCGCTCAGTACCAACCCGTTGCGTGGAAAGCCACTGGTCGTCGTCCAGTTCCAGAGCAGTCGTTCCGGATCGGTCAGGGCAAACATTGCCTGAGTGCGTTGTGAATCATCCAGCAGATTTAAGAAGCCAGTGGTGGCGCTGCCGATATCGCCGGCCAGTGTATTGCCGGCTGGTGTGGCGCTGGTTGTGGCGGCGTTGACTGCCACCGGCGCTGGTGCGGCCGTGGTGGGTGCGGTTGGCTGTGTAGCGGCCGGCGTATACGCCTGTTCGGTGCTGGATGCGGAGATGGGGGCCGCGGTCGGTGCAGCAGTGGGCGCGCACGCCGCCAATGCGCTGACCCCGCCCATCACGCCAAGGTGCAACAGGTGCCGGCGATTGATTGTTTTTCTCATGTCAGTCCTCCTTCTAAAAACTCCTGGTGCAAGGGATAGTGTTCCCATTGCGTGTTTGACACTTCACAAGCTCACTCTGATTTCCCTGGCTTTTATGATTTTCACTACGAAGGTCACTACTCAGAGGTTTTGGACAGAATAAACGTTATCGGGAATAAAGATTTGCCAAGGTAGGGGCGAAGCATTCGCCGCCAAAGTCTATGTTTGCTGTGGCTTCGTAGGCGAATGCTTCGCCCCTACGACAAAGTAATAAATTATTCCCGATAACGTCTAGTAGTTACCCACGAAGACACAAAGCAAACGCGAAGCACGCAAAGCGTTTTGAAAGATCAATTTCGGGTCCTCGTTGGGATGAAAAAGCAAAAGTAATCATCAGAAGCTCACTTTAAGGACGCAAAGTGAGTCTGAGGCGAGAACGAGATGGACTTTTTCGGCACTCCGATGTCATTTTCTGCGCGCGTTCCGGTACTCCTGCGGCGATAAACCAGCGTGGCGTTTGAAGGCTTTGCTGAAATACAGCGCATCGTCATACCCCAACGACTGCGAAATCGACTTGATGGACAGAGTGGTGAAGTGCAGCAGGCGTCGCGCTTCGAGCAGAGCCCGGTCGAGGATGAGGGCTTTGGTTGTCTTGCCGGTGCCGACCTGCAACGCACGCCCAAGCTGTGCGGCGGACAGACCGAGCACGCCGGCATAAAACGCCACATCGTGATGCTGTGTGTAGTGCTGCTCCAGCAGGTTCATGAATGCGTGCGGTGTGCTTGTTGCCTGTCTGTCGTGTCCGGCTGTGGCCGTGCCCATCCGTTTTGCGCGCTCGATGTGAATGAGCAGGGCTTGAATGAGGTGGCGCAGCACCTCATATTTGCCAAAATCGTCGGTGTCGGTGTATTCGGCCAGCGCGGCGACAAACAGGGTGCGAATACCCTCGTGCTCAGACGGCGACAGCGCCAGCGAATCATGCTGTGGATCAGATGGGCCTGGCAGGCCGGTGGACGCTGCGTGCAAAAAATCGTCGGCAAAGCAAATCATATAGCCGGTCAGATTGTGCATGCGCGTGAAGTGGTGCACCTGTCCCTGGCTAATGTAAGCCAGTGTGCCGGCCGGTGCTTGTGGCGCAATGTCTATTGTGCGCGCATCAATCTGGTGTGTGCCGGTGCCGGATTCAAACAATAAAATCTCGTGAAAATTATGGCGATGCGGCGGCTCGGCATTGGGTGCCTCAATCGTCCAGTGCTCGAAATGCTCGATGAACACGGATGCGCTGTGCTCATCGCCGATATCGATGATGTGGACGTAGCGGATGGGACTGAGGTGGGTCTGCACGTGGCTTACTTTACCAATACCCGGATAACGATATTTGCATGGGGAAAAGAAAAAGCGACTGGATATAACCCAGTCGCTTCGTGAACGAATGACTTTGATTTGGCAAACAACTATTGCCCAGACCGGTTCACCGTCACCGGCTCCAGCGCGGGCTTGGCGTAGCCATTGCCATTTGCATGGCCATTCATGTGACCATTGCCATTCCCGTTTCCATTCACGGCTTTTGGCTCAGACTTGATGGCATCGATTCGCTGGGCCTTGGGCGCGTCGTTGCGCACACCCCACGCCGGCCGGAATTTGTAGCCATACACCAGCATGCCGCGGCCCTCGCCATCCCCATCGTTGCCGTCCTCGCGCAGCACGCGTGTCACCATCTCGACCTTCATGCCAATCCGCACGTCCTGCTCCTCCACATCCGTCAGTTGCGCCGTGATCAACGGCCCTTCCTCCAGCCGGATCAGCGCAACCATGTAGGGCGCATATTTGCCGAAGCCGGCCGGTGGCACGTGAATGGTCGTGTACGAGAACACCTCGCCCCGGCCACTCATCTGGACCGCCTCTGCCACACGACCCCCGCGCTCAGTGATGTGGCGCTGGCCGGTTTTGGAATCGACCTCACCCATCAGGCGATAGCGCTGCGCCGTGGTCCGCCAATATCGTGCTACTTCCATCAGATCATTTCTCCATTTGTCCACTTGCTCATTTGCTCATTTAAGAATGGACAAGTGAGCAAGTGGATAAATTCTTAAATTCAGCTAAATTCTTTCCAAGATCGTCGTGGCTACCGTCGCGCCGCTACCGCCGATGTTCTGGGCCATGCCCAAACGCGCATCCGGCACTTGGTTGGCACCGGCCTCGCCACGCAGTTGAATTGCCACTTCGACCAGTTGGTAGACGCCGGTGGCACCGACCGGGTGGCCGCGCGCTTTGAGGCCGCCCATGGTGGTGATGGGCACCTTGCCCTTGATGCCGATCTGCCCATCCAACGCCAGCCGCACGCCCTGGCCGCGCCGGGCAAAGCCCGAGGCCTCCAGCGATAGCGCGCTCATGATGGTGAAGGCGTCGTGCACCTCGAACAGGTCGATGTCGCCGGGGCCGACGCCGGCCATGGCATAGGCTTTCTGCGCGCTGATGGCGCCGCCTTCGAGATACAACACATCGCGCCGGTCTTGCAGCGCCA
>JBBQST010000207.1:0-8201 GCA_038213625.1 Thermoflexales bacterium | reverse complement strand
GATCCTGAGTTGATTGCGGCCAAAGCCACATTGGCCGCGACGATCAACACCGGCCAGGATTGTACGGCCGCGACGCGCATTTATGTGGCCAGAGGCAAACTCAAAACCGTGACCGAGGCCATTGTCGAGGCCATGCGCAAGGTGAAGGTGGGCCAGCCGTTTGATGAGGGTGTGGAGATGGGGCCGTTTGTGAGCCGGGCTCAGCGCGAGCGGGTGATCGGCTTCGTAGAGCGGGCCAAGATGGGCGGCGCGCGCGTGCTGACCGGCGGCAAGATTCCTGCCCAGTTCAGCGCAGCCGGCTATTTCTACGAGCCGACCGTGTTGAGCGAGGTGAACCAGAAGGCCGAGATTATCCAGAGCGAAGTGTTCGGGCCGGTGCTCACGATCAGCGAATTTAAGGACGAGGCCGAGGCGCTGAGCCTGGCCAACGATGTGCTGTACGGCCTGGCGGCCTCGGTGTGGACGCGCGACATTGGCCGGGCCATGTCGCTGTCGGCCCAACTGGAATTTGGCACGGTGTGGATCAACGATCATTTGCCGTTGACCAGCGAGACGCCGCACGGTGGCTTCAAACAATCGGGCTTCGGCAAGGATTTGAGTGCCGAGGCCGTTGGCGACTACCAGATCAGCAAGCACGTGATGATTGCGAATTAGCGAGACGGATAAGCAGTGGCTTGTCTCTACAGGCCTCTAAAGACCTCTTTTGCGTTGCAGCCTTTGCACGTGCACCGCGACTATTTCGTCTCACTTGCATCCATTGAGATCGATGGGTCTGCTCCGCCGGCCAAACTGACCGACCTGGTGAACTGGCCACAAACAGGTGTTTGGCATTCGAGTGGACACGCGGCCGCCAAGCCTTGAACGCGACGAGTGGCGCAGCGTCATTTCACGCTCACTATTAGCAGGGTTCACGACCGCCCATTGGGGGATGACCCGCCGTGCGGCTTCGCGTTAGATAACCATCTGGGCCGCATTCGCATTGTGGCCGTGACCCTGATTGCCTATGCCGTTTTACAGTGTATCGTGCTGGTGCGTTACGCTGCCGATGTGAATTGGGCCATGCCAACGGCGTGGATCTGGATTGCCGTGTTGGTGATCATGTTGCTGATGAACAGTTGAGCTGCACTCAACAGCAATTCAACTTCAATGGAGCCATGAAGTAAAAACGTAATCATGTGCAGCCCCTGAATTCGTAGACCGCGCCGCAACCACAGTGCCAGCCCAGATGGCTGAGCGATGGACAAAATGCGCGGCTTCGCTACACTCCCCGCCATCTCAACTTTGCTCGATGCCTATGTCAGCCCCTGCCACCTCAATTGCCGTTCGCTTCCAAACCGTCTCGCGCCGCTTTGGGGCCGGCGAGGCACTGGTGCGCGCCGTCGATGAAGTGAGCTTCGATATTTTCGACGGCGAGTTTTTCACCATGCTCGGCCCCTCGGGCAGCGGCAAAACCACCTGTCTGCGCATGGTGGCCGGCTTCGACCAGCCCACCAGCGGCACCATCTTCCTGCACGGCCAGGATGTCTCGCAGTTGCCGCCCTACGAGCGCGATGTCAACACGGTCTTTCAGGACTACGCGCTCTTTCCGCACATGACGGTGGGTGAGAACGTGGGCTATGGCCTGATGATTAAAAAGGTGGCCCGGGCAGCGCGCGAGCAACGCATCAAAGAGGCATTGGAGTTGGTGCAGTTGGTGGGCCTGGACAAACGCCGGCCCAGTCAGTTGTCGGGCGGTCAACGCCAGCGGGTGGCTCTAGCGCGGGCGCTGATCAATCGGCCGCGCGTGCTGCTGCTGGATGAGCCGCTGGGCGCGCTCGACCTCAAATTGCGCCAGCAGGTTCAAGTTGAACTCAAGGCCATTCAGCGCCGGCTCGGGATCACCTTCGTCTATGTCACGCATGATCAGGAGGAAGCCCTGACCATGAGCGATCGGATCGCCGTGTTCAATCGTGGCCGCATCGAGCAGATTGGACCGCCGGAGGAACTCTACGAGCAGCCGGCTACGGCATTTGTGGCCGGCTTTATCGGTGTGTCCAATCTGTTGTCGGGTGAAGCGGCGCAAGCAGTGTCTGGCTCGACTCACACCATCACCATTCGGCCGGAGAAAATCTCGCTGAGTGCGGCACCGGTTGTGCCGAGTGCCAATGATGCGCATATTTCAACCCGTGGGCGGGTGGCCGATAAGATTTATCTGGGCATGTACAGCCGCTATATCGTGGCGCTGGATCACGGCGGCGAGCTGACCGTGGTGGAGCAAAATCGTGGCTCAGGTGCGCCGATGCCACATCCCGTGTTCAAGCCCGGCGATGAAGTCGCACTCACCTGGAGCCGTGAGCATATGCGCGAAGTGCTGTAGAGACAACAAACTCACTATGCTGGCCCGGCTCTCCAACTACCTCTATCGCCACCCCACAGTCCTGCTGCTGATGTTGCTGGGACCGCCGCTGCTGTATATGCTGGGGTTCTACGTCGCGCCGCTGGCTGTGCTGCTGGCCAATAGCTTTTATCGGCTCGACGATTTCACCGGCCAGGTGGTGCGCGAAGTCTCGTTGCAGCAATATGCAACGCTGCTGCAAGGGGCCAATCTCGACATCTTTGGCCGCACGGCGTTGATGGCGTTGGTGGTCACATTGGCGTGTGCGGTGCTGGCGTTCCCGCTGGCCTACTACATTGCCCGACACGCCGGCCCACGCACCAAGGCGGCTCTGTATCTGTCGGTGTTGCTGCCGCTGTGGTCGAGCTATCTGGTCAAGGTCTACGCCTGGAAATTGCTGCTCTCGCAAGAGGGCATCGTCAATTGGGTGTTCGAGAAGTTAGGTTTGCAGGGTGTGCTCACGGCGCTGCTGGCTGTTCCTGGCATCGGCGGGCCGTCGCTGTCCATCTCCAACATCGGCATCTTTATTGCCTTCGTCTACACCTGGCTGCCCTACATGATCCTGCCCATGCAAGCCGCGCTCGAACGGGTGCCGAACTCGTTGTTGGAGGCGAGTGGTGATCTGGGCGCGCGACCGGCCGAGACCTTTCGCACGGTGACGTTGCCGCTGATCATTCCCGGCGTGGTGGCCGGTTCCATCTTCACCTTCTCACTCACCCTGGGGGACTTTGTCATTCCGGCTATTCTCGGCAACAGCAGCTTCTACATTGGTCAGGCCGTGCTTACGTTTCAAGGCAGCAGCGGCAATGTGCCACTGGCCGCGGCCTTCACCGTCGTGCCCATTGTCATCATGATTCTGTATCTCATCGGCGCAAAACGCGTCGGTGCCTTTGATGCGCTATGAGCAAATCGTTGCCCATTCTCCGCGCCGCCGCTGGCATGACCCTGGCGTTTTTGTTCCTGCCGCTCGTGATCATCCTGCTCTACGCCTTCAACACCGAAGAGGCCGCTTTTACCTTCCCGCCGCCGGGGCTAACCCTGCAATGGTTCGGCGTGGCGCTGCAACGGCAGGACTTCTGGAATGCGTTCGGCCTGTCATTGCGGGTCGCAGCCATTGCCACGGCCGCGGCGTTGGTGTTGGGCACGTTGGCTGCGGCGGCGGTGTATCGCTTCAATTTCTTTGGCAAGGAGACCATCTCGTTTCTGCTGCTGTTGCCCATTGCGCTGCCCGGCATCGTCAGCGGCATCGCTTTGCGCGCATCACTGGGTCTGGCCGATATTCCCTTTAGCTTCTGGACCATTGTTATTGGCCACGCTACATTTTGCGTGGTCACGGTTTACAACAATGTGCTGGCGCGCTTTCGCCGGCTCAGCCGCTCACAAATCGAGGCCAGCATGGATCTGGGCGCCAACGGCATCCAGACCTTTCGCTATATTATTTTGCCGGAACTGGCCACGGCACTCCTGGCCGGCGGCATGCTCGCCTTTGCCCTCTCGTTCGATGAGATTATCGTGACCACATTCACGGCCGGCCAGGAGCAAACTCTGCCGATCTGGATGTTCTCGCAGCTCACCCGGCCGCGCCAACGCCCTGTCACCAATGTGGTGGCATTTCTGGTCATCCTGCTCACCGCCCTGCCCATCTTGTGGGCGCATCGCCTGACCCAGAAAAGCAACGAGTCTTGAAATGTCAGACGTCCCCCGGAAGTCTGACATTTGCGCTGTGCCACAATTACGCCCAGATGGCACGACAAACCACAGTGGTCACCCGCCGGGTCGAAGGCATGATCGCGACACCTGACGGCACAACGCTCTACGAGCAAAGCTGGACGCCGATGGGTGCAAAGGCGGCCGTGCTGTTGGGGCATGGCTATGGCGAGCACAGCAGTCGCTACAAGCATGTGGCCGAGTTTCTCGCCGAGCAAGGCTATGCCGTGCACACCTATGACCAGCGCGGCCATGGCCGCACCGGCACCGATTTGCTGATCGAAAGCTGGGATGGCTTTCTGACCGATCTCGACTTTATGCTGGCGCGGGTGCAAGAACGCTGGCCCGATAAGCCGATCTTTTTATATGGGCATAGCATGGGCGGCGCTGTCGTCGCCAGCTTTCTCATCAGCCAGCAACTCGAGTTAGCGGGTGCCGTGCTCAGCAGCGCCTTGCTCAAAATTCCCGACTCTGTTTCGCCGCTGCTGGTTCGCATCTCGGCGTTGATCAGCAAACTTGCGCCGCGCATGAAGACGATCAAAGTGGATTCGGCCCACATGTCGAGCGACCCCGAAGTGGTGGCGGCTTATGACGCAGACCCGCTCAACTACCATGGTGGCGTGCCGGCGCGCATCGGTGCTGAGATGAACAAGGCGGTGGCGCTGATCCAGGCCAATATGGAGGCGATTCATGTGCCGGTGCTGATCTGGCACGGTGATAGCGACAAGGTGACGGACCCGGAAGGCAGCCGCCAACTGTACGCCCGCGCCGCCTCTGCCGACAAGACGCTCAAGATATATGAGGGCGGCTTTCACGAGATGCACAACGAGCCGAATCAGAATGAAGTGTTGGCCGATCTGGTGGCCTGGTTGAATGAAAGGGTAGAGAAGCCCACAAATGAGCCTGATTGAAGTGGACGCCGCGTGGGTGCGGCCGCGTTTACCTGTGCGCAAACCCGACAGCAATAAGGGCACCTACGGCCGCGTGCTGGTGATCGGTGGCTGTGAGAACTACATCGGCGCGCCGGCATTGTCGGCCCTGGCCGCATACCGCGTGGGCGCGGGTCTGGTCACGCTGTGCGTGCCCGATGTTATCAAGCCCATCGTGGCCCAATCTTGTCGCGAGGCGACTTTCATCTCGTTTGATGTGTCTGAGGTCGCTGCGCTCAAAGGTGTGACCGCGGTGGTGATTGGGCCAGGAATGGGGCAGTCCGCCGGTGCACGGGCGTTTCACCAGGCTTACTTTGCTGCGCCGCTGGCAGTGCCGCACGTGATTGATGCCGATGCGCTCAACCTGCTTGCGCCGCTGTCCAAACATCACGCGAAATTGCCCAAACACACTGTCATCACGCCGCACCCCGGCGAAATGTCGCGCCTGACAGAGCGCAGCACGGCCGAGGTTCAAGCCAGCCGCGTTGCCGTGGCACAGGAGAGCGCCCAACACTGGGGTTGTGTAGTGTTGCTCAAAGGGGCCGGCACCATCGTGGCCGCGCCAGATACAGCGGCTGCGCGGTTATCGTTTGCCAATCCGGCCATGGCGGTGGCCGGCACCGGTGATGTGCTGGCCGGCACGATTGGTGGATTTTTGGCTCAGGGTCTTTCGCCATCGGATGCCGCTGTGTGTGGGGCATTTGTGCATGGCAGTGCCGGAGATCAATGGCGGCGACTGCATGGCGATGCCGGATTGCTGGCGAGTGATCTGTTGCCGTTGCTACCTGACGTGTTGCGTAGCACCGTCAACAACCTGGACGCGGCTTCTGAGGCCTAGCGTTATTGGCCGTTTGACGCATCTTCGGCGTCGTCAAAGTCGGTATCCATCAAATCCCCTTCGACCAGCACCTTGTAGCTCGCCATGTTTCCAAACAGCTTGCTGGCATTGGCGGTGAAGATGGTTTCTTCACCCGGATTCAGCGCGCCCAGCGATGAGATTCGGCCGTTGGCGACGCCGATCAGCTGATTGGCATCATCATAGATGGCAACGACAATGCGAATGTCGCCGGCAGCCTGCTGGCCGATGTTGCGAATCGTGCCACTGAACTGCATCTTGTCCGCGTTCTGCGGCGTTGGCGTGATCTCGGAACTAAATTCTCGATAACTGGTGGCGAGATCACTCACCCGCTCATCCACCTGCGCCGTCACAATGATGTGCGCATCTGCCGGAATCGACTTGTCTTGCAAAACGGCGCGAAATGGCACCAGTTCGCCGCTTTGCATCGACGTGTCGAGCAGCCACTCGCGCACCTGCGGCACCCCATTTTGCTCATACTTGATGCACAAGCGTGCCAGCGAGACATCCTGATAAGTGCTGTTTTGCACCTGGCCGAACACCCACCAGAAGCCGTCGGCATCCTGATATGCCTGCTGGGTTTGAACCGGCAGTGGGCTCGATCCGCAGTCGGACTCGTTAAATGAGGCCAGTGCCGATGCCTCTGGCACGGGTAACAAGGTTTGAGGCTGCGGCGTTTGGGCTGGCTCTGAACACGCAGCCAGAAAAACCATGGCCGCGAGTGCGATTGCAATTCGCTTGAGTGGTGATTGGCTTTTGTGTTTCATGACTTAGAGATCATAGATAGATCTCCAAGACTTTAATCAACGCTCCAACATCAAAGCTATACGAAACCGCTATCAACTTTAGTCAGTAACCGAGACCTTAGGTCTAACGTTCGTCAGTCTTTTTGAGGGGATTTTGTACACCAGCACAGCAAAATATCAGGCTGGACGTGCAGGATTTCGTAAGTTCGACAGCACAACAAATCTTTCGATGGATGTAGCGGCATTAAAGCCTACATCCACGCTCAATCTCAGTGGTGTCTAATCACGGTGCCCTTGCCCTGCATCGCATTGAAGATCGGCCGCGCCACTCGCGCATCGGCAAACACCACTTCCTGCACGTTGCCGGCCAGCGCTTCGCTCGCGCCCAACACCTTTTTCTTCATGCGGCCCTCCGCAAATCCCAACGCCTGCTCCAATTCGGCATAACGAATGGTCGGGATCAGGCTGCTCTCGTCAGGGAAATTGCGCAGCAGGCCGGGCACATTTGACAAAATAATGAGCTGTTGGGCTCCAATGGCCGATGCCAACACAGCCGCGGCGCGGTCGCCGTCCACGTTAATCGCCTCGCCTTCGGTGCTGATGGCCGGCGGCGAGATGACCGGCGTGTAGCCTGCGCCAACCAGCAGGTTCAACAGACCCGTGTTCACCTTCTCGACCTTGCCGGTGAAGTCATCGCGCACCAAGATCTGTTTGCCATCCACCACGGCTCGCACACTGCTCTTGCGTGGCCCCTCCAGCAAACGGCCATCCACGCCGCTCAGGCCCACGGCGTTGACCCCGCGTTTTTGCAGCCGCTCGACGATGCGCGTGTTCATTTTGCCGGCATACACCATCGAGAAAATATCCAGCGTGTCGGTGTCGGTGTAGCGGCTGGTATAGCCCTGCGGTGAGGTCAGAATGCGCGGCGGTTTGCCGAGCTGGGTGCTCACCTTGTTGGTTTCGTCGCTGCCGCCGTGAATCAAAATCACCTGCTGGCCGTCTTTGACCAGCTCGGCAATGTCATCGCACACTAGGTCGTAATTGATGCCGGCGGAACCGCCCACTTTCACCACAATCATGTTTTAACTCTTGTTCTAAGTAGTTAGTTATTAGTTGTTAGTGCTCAGTCGTTGCCTGTGAATCGAGGACTAATCACTAAAAACTAATGACTAATAACTTAAGGATGCAGCCCCGGAAACTCCAAGCCGGCCCGCTCCTCCCAACCCTTCATCACGTTCAAGCACTGCACGGCACTCCCGGCTGCGCCCTTCATCAAGTTGTCGATCGCGCTGATCAGCGTCACTTTTCGACCGCTGCGGTCGGCGCGGCCATCGTCACTCAGATAAAAGCCCACATCGGCCCAGTTGCTGCCCGCCAATATCTTGGGCTCCGGCGCGCGAAAAATGCCGGTCTGGCTCTTCACAATGCGCACAAACGGCTCGTTCTTATAGCAGTCGCGAAACGCCTTCCACAGCACTTTCTCCTGGGCCGGCTCCTTCAAAAACACATGCACCGCCGCCGCCGCGCCGCGCACCATCTCGATGCTGGTCACCGTCATGTGAATTTGGAATTGAGAATGAGGAATTGAG
>JBBQST010000206.1:0-8256 GCA_038213625.1 Thermoflexales bacterium | reverse complement strand
CAGCGTGCAATTTGTGGCAACGGCGAACACCACGAGTATCAACCTGGGCTTGGCCAACCCGGCCGAGTTTGGGTCCGTCTCACCTCGCCTGGCCACCACGGTGTATGCCGCCGGTGATGCGAACAGCACTTTGGGTGCGTTGGTTTCGTGGCCGTACACCGCCGATACCGACACCAAGGCGGGTTTAGTCACTCATACCACTGCATCAGAGATTGGCGCCAACTTTGGCCTCGCTTACAAACCCAGCACCCGCGATTACTTCACCGCGGCCTTTGTCAAGCGTGGTGTTGGTCTGGGGGTGGGTGGTCCTGGCGCGATCTATAAAGTGCCCGCGATCGGTCCTGTCTCCATTTTGTTGGATTTAGGGGCGGCTGCCGGCGGTTTCACTCGCACGCGCGACTTTACGCCCAATCCGCCGTCTTTTGATGAAGATGCGATGGCACTGGTGGGCAAGGCCGGCTTTGGCGACCTCGATATTTCTGAGGACGAAACCACGCTCTGGACGATCAACCTCGCCAATCGGTCGCTCTACAAGATTGATATTGCCGCGGCTGAGGCCGGCCCCGCTGATGTGGGTGCGACCTTGGTTGGTCCGCCCCCCAATCCCGGCTGTGTCAATGACAGCTCGGGTGGGCGGCCGTTTGGTCTGAAGGTTAAAGACGGCATCCTGTATGTCGGTGGCGTTTGCACGGGCCAGGATGGGCCGGCGCTGGGCTCGACCGACGACATCGAAGCCTATGTCTACACCTACACCGAAAGCGCTGGATGGGGACCGGCCCCGGTGTTGCGTTTTCCGTTGGACTATCCCACGACCTGCGCCGATGTCTATCCGGCCTATTCGCCCAGCAAGTCTTGCAACCGACCTGGTGTGACCGGGTCGGTGGGTTCATGGTATTCGTGGTTCGATGGGTTGCCCAAACGCACGGCCGTGTTCACAACCGAATACACCTTCAACAGCGAAACGACGGATGGTTTTGTGGTGTCTCCCCAACCGCAATTAACTGGCATCGAATTTTCTGGCAATGACATGATTGTGGCCTTTCGAGACCGGTTTGCCGACCAATTGGGTTGGGATGATCCCGGCCCGTTTGGGTCCTCTTTGTTTGGTGCCAGCAACATGTCGGTTGTGCCCATGGGAGACATCCTGCGTGCCTCACCCAATGGCGCGCCGGTCAACTCGCCCTCGCAGGTGATGAGTTGGACTATTGAAAAAAATACAACGGGCAGCACATTTGGCCCCACTGTGGGCGCAGGCACTGGGGCAGGCCCGTGTGTTGATACCCTTATCACACCCACAGTTGCAGAGTGTGGCGAATTCTTCGTCGACAACTTTAATCCCACCCCCGCCACGGGCCATGACGAGACCACCATGGGCAGTGTGGCGCAATATCCTGGCTATCCTGAAGTGGCCGTGACGGCCTACGACCCATTCGTGTTTGAGTCGGCCGGCGTTTTGCAGCTGAGCAATGTCACCGGCGCGCGCGTGCGCGGCTACGAAGTGGTGGCCGGTGGCTCACTCATTCAGGCAGGGGGTGCCGTGAACAAAACCAATGGTTTGGGTGATCTGGAAGCGCTGCTCGACCCGGCGCCGCTCGAAATTGGCAATCTAGTCTGGCGCGATTCCAACTCCAACGGTGTGCAAGACCCGGACGAAGCCGGTATTGCAGGTGTGACCGTCAATCTATATCGCCCCGGCGTTGGGCCGGATTGTGTGGCGGGCAATGCGGACGATGGCAGCGCGATTGCGACCGCACTGACCAGTGCCACCGGCCAGTATTACTTCAAAACTGGTATTGGGCCGGATGCCTTGCCCGCCGATGAAACCGGTCTGGTGGACGGCAGTGTGTGCGTGCTACAGCCCACCGCCACGTATTCGATCCGGCTGGATAACCCCGCCGACTATGCTGCCGCAGGGCCGCTCAACCAGTTGTTTTTGACCGAACGCGATGATGCCATTGTCACGCCCAGCGGCGCAGATAGCAATGACTCGGATTCATCCTATGTCGGCACCGTCGCCGTCATCACATATACGGTGCCGGCGAATGGCATCGGTGCCAGCAATCACACCCTGGATTTTGGTTTTACATTGCAAGCACCTGTTGCGCCGGGTGGCATCAGCCTCGGCAACCAGGTGTGGTTTGACGCAAATAACAACCGTGTGGTTGATTTGAATGAGGCTGGCGTGCCGACTGTGGCACTGCAACTGTTCTTCGACGCCGATGGTAATCAAGCGATTGAGCCCATTGAGCAGACGCCGGTGGCCACCCAAACCACGACTGCACAAGGCTTCTATCTGTTTACCCAAACAGTAACGGGTACGGTGTTGGCAGCGGGCAATTATGCGGTGTGTGTGGTGGCCGGCAATTTCGCTGCCGGTGGCGCGTTGAATGGCTATTTCAGTAGCGGCACCAGCCTTGTGAGCGTGGGCGTGCTGACAGAGACGATTCCGGCTACACCCGATGGCGATGCGGACAACGACGACAATGGCCTGTCGATTACGAGCGGCCTGTGCACCAATGGCGCGTTGAGTGGCTTGATGAGTGTGACCGGTAACGAGCCGTTGAACGAAGTGCCTACAAATGCGGGTGCTTCGCTGCCCGGTACGACGCCAGGACTCATTGATTCTGCGACAAATATCAGTTCGAACCTGACGCTGGACTTCGGCTTTGTGCGGGCTGTGACCACGCCGGTAACGCCTACGGGTATCAGCCTCGGCAACCAGGTGTGGTTCGACACCGATAACGACGGCGCAGTGGATGCGAACGAAAGAGGCGTGGGCAACGCAATCTTGCAGTTGTTCTTCGACGCGAACGGTAACAATACCCTCGACCCTATCGAACAAACACCGGTGGCGACTCAGACGACAACGGCACAGGGCTTCTATCTGTTCACAAATACGGTGACAGGTTTGGCCTTGCCACCGGGCAACTATGCGGTGTGTGTGACCGCGGACAACTTTGCCGCCGGCGGCGTGCTCCGAGGCTATTTCAGCAGTGGCACCCTCATCAGCCAGACCGGCGCACTGGCCGAGCCAGACCCCGAAGCAGCCAATGGTGATGCTGACAACAACGACAACGGCCGCCGACAGGGCGCCGCCACCTGCATGCGAGACCTGCTGAGTGTGACCGGCAACGAGCCAGCCATCGAAGTGCCGGGCAATCTCACCAGCACCGTGCCGGGGACTACGCCAGGGCTGATCGATGTGATCAGCAACACCGCATCTAACCTGACCCTGGACTTCGGCTTCTATCAGGCGGGGTTGGGCAACATGGTCTGGATCGATGAGGACAACAGCGGCAGGGCCGATGGGCAGGAGCGCGGCTTGAACGATGTTCCAGTCAAACTCTTTCCCGAAACCGGCCCCAACGAAATCCCTGTGGGGCCAGATGGGTGTTGGGGAACGGCCGATGACGCCCCAGGCGGCACACGCACCCGCGATTTGAACGGCCAGGGCATGGGTCGCTACGCATTTTGCGGGCTACCAGAAGGCACCTATCGCGTGTGCATTGTGCAGCCGGTGGGCTATGGCAGCAGCACGGGCGGCACTGCAAATCCGTTCGAACCCGCGCCGGACCCGGACGGCGAAGGCGGCATTCTTCCCAATGCGGATGGCGACGACAACGGCACCGGCGCGCCCAACGGCATCTGCACAGATGGCATCGAGTCCAAACCGGTGACGCTGCGGCCGGGTCATGTGCCCAACGTTGCCAATGCCGTGGATGACGTAACTGGAAAGACCGTGAATCCCACGGTGGACTTTGGCTTGATTGTGCTGGGGCCGAATGCGGTCTCGCTGACGAGCTTTGAGGCTGTGCGCGAGGGCAACGGCATTCGCATTCGCTGGCATACCGGTGCGGAGTTGAACACGTTTGGCTTCGCGGTCTATCGCAGTGAAGGGGATGATCGCGCGCAAGCGACGCTGGTGACGAACGAGCTGGTGGCCGCGCTGGGTGCCGACAACACGTATCAGGTGGTGGATGCCGGAGCTGACCTGACCAGGGCCTATCACTACTGGTTGAAGGAATATGAGCAGATGGGCGAGAGTGGCTCGGGAGGCATCCGCGAGAATTGGTATGGGCCGGCGGTGTTTGCACCCAATGCCGGTGCGCCGGCTGGTGGGGTTGTTGCGCCCGCAGCCAACCCATTAGGCGGCGGCGTGCAGATGGCAATGCCGTTGGCCGCGACTCCGGCCTCGGCTCGTGTACCCGTGGCGATGTCGTTGCAGTCCGTTGATGCGGCGCAGACCACGCAGCAGGTCGAGCGCAAAACTATTGAAGAGGACTTGGCGGTGGCGCAAGATGCGGTGGCGCAGGATGCGATGGCGCAAGAAGCAAATGCGAGGGTGGCGGTGGCAACGGCAGCGCCAGTGGATGTTAGACCCATTAGGGCCGTGGCTTCAACGGCAGCGGCTGATGAGGAGCCTGCAAACTCGCCAGATCAGGCCAAAGTTGAGACTCCAATGGAGGACATGCCGCCACCTGAGCGTGAGGCCGCGATGATTCAAGCACCGGCAATTCCTCAGGTCAACAGCGCCAATTCAAAGGCTGAAACGCTTTCATCCACTCCAACGGCCCAACTGGGATGGGCAGGGTGGGTGCTATTCATTGGTCTGGGGCTTTTGATAAGCATGATGCTGGTGATGGGTCTGGTCATGGTGCGTCGGCGCCGCGGGTAGGGCGTTAGTGGTCGTTAGTGATGGGTATGGGGAAAGAGGCGAAAGTGCCACCACAGCATGACAGGAACGGCAATGAGCTCGACCAGCATGGCTGCCACGAAGATGGGCGAGGGCAGGCCAAATTGCACCACGCTGATGACGCGGCCGATGCCGCCGACGATGATGCTGATCAATACGACGCGAGCCAGGGTGACATAGCGTTCAATGTCTTTGAGGAAGAACACGGCCAATACACCGGAACTAAACCAGATTGCGCCCAGGAAACGCAACTGGCTGTTTAACGAGGGATTGTTGAGCGCATCAAGACTGAGGGGCGGCACCGATCCTGACAGGTTGATGACCGCGGCCCCGGCGAGGAAGTTGGCTGCGCCGGTGCTGAACGGCACGATCAGCATGATGGCCAGAATGATTTTGAATGCGCGCATAGGTTAGTCAGTTTGCCGATCTTAGTGCATTGCGCGCGAATGTCAGACGTCGGGTCTCGAACAACTACAACTACGCGAGACCCGACGTCTGACATTTATTGAGTGTGCTTCCCGAACTTTGCCATCTCGTGCTACAACTTGGCTTATGAAACTCAAGATTGGCGTGGCGGGCCTGTTTCCGCCCGATTGGCGCGACATCGACATCGAAACATGCAGCGAAGTCCGTGCGGCCGGTTTCTCCGGCGCGTCTGTGGTCATCCCCAAGCCGCTAGAGGCCGAGAAGGTGGATGTGCTGCGGGTGAAAGCAGCTTTGGACGAGACACATCTCAAATGCGCCCAGGCCAACGGCCAGTATGAACGCCTCATCGATTACGACGACGCGTTGCGGGCCGAGGGCGTGCGCGGCCACCAGGCCTTGACCCGCATTGGGCGGATGTTGGACGCCGAGGTGGTGTATGTGCGGCCGGGCAGCCACAACCCACGCGGCCACTGGTGGCATCACCCCGAAAACCACACCCAGCGCTCATTCGACACGCTGGTGGATTCATGCCGCCAGATTGCGGCCACGGCCGAACAGGAAGGCATGATTCTGGCCGTGGAGGGTCATGTGGCCTCGACATTGAGCTCGCCGCAGCGGGTGCGCGATCTGTTGGACGCCGTGGGTTCGAAGGCGCTTAAGTTCAGCATGGACCCGGTGAACTTCACCGGCACCGTGGCCGATGTCTACGACACCGCGCGCGTGCTCGACCCTTTGTTTCGCATGCTCGGCCACGACACGGTGATTTTGCATGCCAAGGATGTCAACCTCGAAGATCGGCATGTCGTGCACATTGACGAAGTGCTGATCGGCCAGGGCACTATGCGCTACGACCTGATTTTGCCGCGCATGGTGGAACAGTGCCCAAATGCCTATGTGCTCATCGAGCATTTGCCCGATGACAAAGTGCCCGCCGCGCGCAAAGCTTTGGCCGAGATGGCGCAGCGCGTGGGAATCACGTTCGACGCCGACTAAGAGGACGGGGGATGGGAGACGACGGACGACGGACCGATAGTCGTCTCCCCGATCCTCATCAATTGGAGGACGATGAGCACAATTCGAAAGTTAGCGGCGGCCTATTCGGTGTTGTTCTTTTTGGTGGTGGCCGTGGGATATATCCCTGGTTTGAAGGACGCGCAGGGCCGGCTGTGTGGCCTGTTCATGATCGAGTGGTGGGACGATGCCTTGCACATCGTGTCGGCCATTTGGGCCGGCGTGGCTGCCTTGCGCTCGTACCGGGCCGCACTGCTATATTTCCAGACCTTTGGCATCCTCTACTTTCTGGATGGCGTGGTCGGCTTCTTCTTTGGTCAGGGTTATCTCGATCTGGGCATCATTCGATTTGGCCCCGCCCAATATGACCTGGCCACGAAAATTGGAGCCAACATTCCGCATCTGATCATCGGCGGACTGGCCATCTGGATCGGCTTCGTGTTGAGCAAGCGACTGGCCCAGCGATCATCTGCGCGGTCGGCCATGCCATCGACTCCCTATGCGGCCTAATCTGGCGCGCATCACACGGCCGCTGGGTGCATTGGCGCGCGCCCTCGGCATCCTTATCGTGTTGCTGGTGGTGGTGCCGGCCATCGCGGTCGGCCTCAACTGTGTTGGCAGCGGCGAGGCGGCATCGCCCGTTCCCTTCGATGAGAACGCAGTGCCTCCGCCGACAGCGGGTTTGGAAGGCTATGCGCGTGCGGAAGATCAGACCTACCTGACTTACCCCGAGTGGTACATCGTGTACAGCACCGATGAATACGGCGCGTATATCGCCAGAAATAAACCCAGCGGCTTTCCCTATTTCAGAGCAGTTGGGCAATATTGGAACATCTACTTCCAAACCTGCGCCGTCACGCGCGACACTTATCCATTTAACGTTGGCTATCACTTTAGCAACCTCATTACCGGTGTGAGCTTCTCGGTCGAGAACATCGTGAAGGGCCTCTACGAAAACACAGTGGGCCGGCTGAGCGAGGCGTTGAGCAGCGGTGAGGTGCCAAACACCGCCGAAGATGCCTATGCGCGCAAAGTTGCCGTCGAGTTTGGCACATTCATCCATACCATTCCCTGGTACGAATTTCCCTTTGGCGAGAAGCTCAGTGGGCTGTGGGCTCAGACTGATGGCTTGCCGTTCGGCGCGCCGTCGCAGACCGACCTGGCGCGCAAGTGGGAGCGCCGGCTGTCGCTGAGTTTTGAGTATGGTGTGAAGGCGATTTATGGCTGGGTCATTCGCGGCGGCACCCAGGCTGCCTACGAACCAGAGCGGCTGGAAATCCAGGCCTGGGCGAGCGGCGTGTCACCGGCATTACTGGCGTCTGAGCCGGATGTCCGCGTCGTCAAGCCGATCAGCGGCGACACCGCCATCGTGTCGATTCCCCGCTATGAGGCCTTCACCCAGTTGGTGCCGAAGCTGCTCCAGAAGAACCTGCGCTTTGTCGAGATTGCCGGCAATGACGAGATTCTCATCACTGTGTTTGTGCCCAAAAACTGGCTATACACCCTGCGGCAGGGTCGCTATTTGTTTGCCGAGACGGTCTTGACGGAGCCAGAATTGAAGCGGGTGGCGGTGAGTGTGCCGGTGAAGGAACTGCATTTGGTGCTGGCCGAATTGGAGGCCGAGGGCGTTCAGCTGGAGCACATTTACGATTACTAAAAGCAGTGGGGCGACGACTTTGGCTCTGGTAGAGATGTCAGACTTCTAGGAAGAAGTCTGACATCTCTATTTAGCGATAACGCTCGTACCAAGTATTGGTCAGCAATTCCTGCGGATCATATCTACGCTTGGCCTCAAAAAACGCATCGACCTCAGGGTATACGGCTCGCAGTTGTTCACTCGTGTAATACAGCTGATACGGCAGGAAGAAGCGGCCGTTGACCCGTTGTGTTAGATCGATGAGATCGCGAGTAACGGCCTGCATCTTCTCGGCCCCAGCCTCATCCGTGATCTGGTTGATGTAGAGGACGATGGAGTAGGCATCGGCCGGCGCATAATTCAAAAAGTTGCTCTCCTGATGCACGATGCGCACCGAGGCGTTGAGCAGGTTGACATTGTGGCTGCGCACCACCGTGCGCAGGCCTTCCACGAATGGAATGAATTGATCGCGCGGGATGAAGTATTCCTG